>JAXDQQ010000194.1:0-8167 GCA_034667805.1 Thermoplasmata archaeon
GTCGGCGCCGAGCGACAGCGGCTTCTGCAGGATCGGGGAGGCGAACGTGGCGTCCACCACCAGTCTGGCGCCAACCTCCTTGGCGGCCTTCGCCCACGGGCGCGGGTCGGCGACGCGCAGCAGCGGATTGGTGAGGGATTCCAGCCAGACGAGCGCCGTGCCCTTCGGCAATTGGGAGGGGCCGTGCGCGTCGATCTCCACGACCTTCACGCCGAACGGCGCCAGCTCGTTCGCGAGGTACGACGTCGTGCCGCCATAGACGCCGCGCTGGACGGCGAGGACCTGGCCGGGCTTGGTGAACGCCGAACAGGCGGCCTGGATGGCGCCCATGCCGGAGGAGAAGAGCAGGGAACGGCCGGGCTCGGCGCCTTCCAAGGCAGCCACCTTGGCCTCGACGGATTCCAGGCTGGGGTTCTCGTAACGGCTGTAGATGTACGGCGCCTTCGACCCGTCCTCCATCTCCGGGAACCGGAACGTGGTGGACTGCTGGATGGGCACGTTGACGGCGCCGCTGCGCGGGTCCGACGCCTCTCCAGCATGCACCGCCAGGGTCGACGGGCCTTGCCCATCCGGCCGCCGGCGGCCGCCGACAGGAGCGCCGGTGGCTGCGGGGGCCTTGGCGGGCCGCTTGGGCATGCGCGCCCATCGCCGGGCGCCGCTTCAAGCCGTCGCTGCCCTTCGGCGCCCGCCGGTGCCGGGTCGGACGGCTTTTCTACGCGGCCGACGCCTGAAGCGGGCATGGCCGCACGCCCCTCGCGCGCCGACCGCAGCGACCGCACCGAAGGCGACGAGGACCTGCGCATCGACGCCCTGGAGCGCCGCGTCGCCGCCCTCGAGCAGCGCGTCGTGCGCGCCGAGGGCGCGGCCCTGGCCGCCGCCCCGCGCTGGCAGGCCGTCGACCCGCGCACGCCGCTGACGCCGCTGGCGCCGATGGCGCCGCTAGCGCCGCTGCCGCCGATGTCGCGCCCGGCCCCGCCCCCGGCCGTCGCGCGCAGCATCGAGTCGATGCTCGGCGCCAACTGGCTGGCGCGCGCCGGCATCCTGCTGCTCGGCCTCGGCGTCGTCTTCTTCCTGCGGCTGGCGTACGACCGTGGATGGGTGCCCATCCCCGGGCGCTACGCCATCGGCCTCCTTGGCGGCCTCGCCTTGTGGGTCGTCGGCGACGCGCTGCGTGGACGCCGGCTCGACCCCGCCTTTGCCCAGGTCGTGGCGGGCGGCGGCGCGGTCATCCTCTACATCACGCTGTACTGCGGCTACGCCATCCCGGAATACCGCGACGCGCTGGGCATGAGCCTTCCCTTGACCATCGGGCTCCTGGCCGCCGCGAGCGTGCTGCTCGGCGGCTACGCCCTGTGGCGTGACCTGCCCCTCCTGGGCGGCGCCGCCGCTGGGCTTGCGACGATCCTCCTCGCACCGGCGGGGGACTTCTCCCTCGCCGGCGTCCTCGCCGCGACCTTCCTCGACACCGGACTGATGCTCGCCGCGGTGTGGCGCCGCTGGCCTCCCGTGGTCTTCACCGCCATCATCGCGGCCAACGTCCCCATCCTGGCCGGCTTCGGGCAGGACTACCAGTGGGCCGTCCTGCTGCTGTGCGCCGCCGTCGCCAACGGGGCCGGCATCGCCGCCTCGGCCGCCTCGCGCGGCGACCGCACGTTCGCAAACGTGCAGGCAGCCCTGGCCCTCGCGTTCCTCGCCGCCGCCACGGCGGCCGGCTTCGACGCGGCCGGCCTCGACCGCGGCTTCGGCTGGGCCGCGCTCATCGTCGGCGTCGCCGGCCTCGCGCTGGCCTTCGCGTTCCGCCGCGTCGGCCCCGGCCTCGGCGCCACGGCGGCCGTGCTGCTCTTGATGTGGCCGGTGGCGCAGTTCGAGGACTCGCTGTGGACGCCGCTGGCGCACGGCGTGCTGGCGCTGCTGGCGGTGGCGCTGGGCGCCGGGCTGCCGCGCGTCCGTCCGGGCACCATCGCCACCAGCGTGGCCGGCTCCGCCTTCGGCCTGCTCGGCTTCTGGGCCTTGGGCACCATCAAGGAGCTGCCAGACTCCGACATCGCGTTGGCCGTGGCCACCGGTGCCGTGCTGACGGCCGCTGGCCTTGGCACGTGGCTCGCCCTGCGGCCCTACACGGAGGTCGGCCGCGTCGGGCTGGCGGCCGGCCTATTGGCCATCCTGCTCACCCTCTCCACGGTCCTGACAGGCTGGATCGTGACCGTGTCGTGGGCGGTCGTGGCGGTCGCCGCCGTCGTGGCCGGGCTGTCGCCGCAGGTCTCGGAGCTGCGCCTCGCCGCCTTCGGCATCTTCGGCTTCGTCCTGGTGCGCATCTTCTTCGTCGACCTCGCCGGCCTCGGCGTGGTGGGGCGCGTGGTGGCGTTCCTCGTCACCGGCGCGCTGCTCCTGGTGGCGGCGTTCCTCTACGCGCGGGGTCGGCCAAAGGCGCCGAACGTGGCGCCGGCATCGCCTCTCGCTCGCTGAACGTCCCTGCCGAAACAGGGATTGCACGAATGGGAACGAACCGACGGGCCAGCCAAGGAGGATTGGTGGGAATTCGCGGAATCCTGTTCCGTCCTAGGTCGGGGCGCGTCAGCTCGGGACGACCGGGTCGCCGTCGACCGTGAAGCGCCAGCCCTCGGGCGGCGCGAAGTTGTAGAACTGGTGCACGTAGGCGTCGGCACGCTGCTGGACCGTGAGGCCGTAGCCGAACTTGCACGGGTTGCGCGGCCCGAGCACGATGGTGTCGACCGTCGGGCACTGCTCGGGCGGCGGCGTGTTCTCGCCGGGGGCAAGGGCCGGGTGCGGGCCTCCGAAGAAGCGGTAGGCGATGCCGTGGTCCGCGGACGTGACGTTGTCCGCCTCGGCCGCCAGCGTCGTCGTGTTCCAGAACGCCAGCGCGGGGCTCTCGGCCGTCTCGCGGTAGCCCTTGAAGTCGTTGGTGTTGCCGACGACCATCTCCCAGATCAGCATGCCTCCGGCGGCCTGGTTGTGCGTCCAGACAAGTTCGCCCTGCGCCCACTTCGGGACCTCGGTGAACTGCACGGTCCAGATGGACTCGTCGTCGAGGGCCTGCGAGAGCTGGCCGTTGATGGTGGTGCCGACGCTGGTGATGCCGATGGCGACGCCCAGGCTGAGGAAGCCGCTGAACTTGAGGACCTCGAGGTAGGGCACCGTCGTCGGGTTGGGCGACAGCAGCACCTTGACGATGGCGGGCTCCGCGACCCCCGCCACGACGTCGGTGGAGGTCTGCGTCGCGTTGTATCCGGCCCGCTCGACGCGCAGGAAGTAGGTGCCCGGTTCGAGCGCGTCGAAGCCGAACGTGCCCGCGTCCGTGGACCTGGTCGTCTTGTCGCCGGGCGAGAGCGCGATGGTGGCGTTGCCGAGAGGGCGGATGGCGGAGTCCACGACGATGCCGCGGATGACCCCGGTCGAGGCCGTGGCCTGCAGGCCAAGGTCGTCGAAGTTGGCCGGGGGCAACGCGTCGCTGCCGCCGTCCTTGCCTTGGGTGCATCCAGACAGAAGGATGGCGCACATGGCGAAGGCCAGCAGCAGGGATGGTCCGCGCATGCCCGAACCAGGCCGGCGGGCGTTCTTCTGGTTTGTGGCCCGTTCCAGAAAGCGCCTACTGAGGGACGACCGGGTCGCCGTCCACCGTGAAGCGCCATCCCTCGGGCGGGATGAAATTGTAGAAGCTGTGGATGTATGCGTCGGCGCGCTGCTGGACCGTGAGGCCGCATCCGAACGTCTTGATGGGCAGGATGCCCTCCGGCTCGCGGCACAACGGGTGCGGGCCGCCGAAGAAGCGGTAGGCGATGCCGCGCTCCGGGTCGAGCGTCGTCTCGTTGTGGTCCTCGATGACGGTGGTGTTCCAGTAGGCCAGGGCCGGGCTCTCGGCGGTCTCGCGGTACCCATAGTGGTTGTTCGTGGTGTCCGTCATCTCCCAGATGAGCATCCCGCCGGCCGCCTGGTTGTGCGTCCAGACCAGCTCGCCCTGCGTCCACTGCGGCAGGGTGGTGTACTTGATCGTCCAGATCGACGTGTCGCCCAAGGCATCCGCCGTGATGGGGCTGATGGTCGTCCCGATGCTGGTGGCGAAGATGGCGGCGCCGAAGCTGAGGAAGCCGTTGAAGGAGAGGATCTCCACGTAGGGCACCGTCGTCGGGTTGAGCGCGAGGAGGACCTTGACGATGGCGGGCTCCGCGACGCCGGCGACGACCTCCGTCGAGGTCTGCGTCGAGTTGTAGCCGAGGCGCTCGACGCGCAGGAAGTAGGTCCCGGGCTCCAGCTCATCGAAGCCGAACGTGCCGGCCGGCGACGAGACGGTCGCCTTGTCCCCGGGCGTCAGTCGGATGCTGGCGTTGCCGATCGGACGGATGGCCGAGTCGACGACGATGCCGCGGATGATGCCGGTCGTCGCCGTGGCCGTCAGCTCGAGCTCGCTGAAGTCCGCCGCGGGAGTCGCGGCGTCGTCCCCTTGGCCAGGGGATTGCGTGCATCCGGCCAGCAAGGAGACGGCCAACAGGGCGGGCAACCACCGCATACCACGGCCATCCGGAGGGGCGTTCTTCTGGTTTGTGGGCCACGCCAGGAGGCGGGATGCCGTCCCCAGGAGGGAAAACCGGCAGCAGGCGCGGGCTCGACTGACTTGCGGGTCAGTCGAGCAGGCTCGGGCCGCCCCACAAGCGGGCGACGGCGCCCTCGCGGATGTCGTTGTCGAAGGAGCCGCTGGCTGCGCAGGCCGTGCTGCAGCCGTCCACCGAGGCGACCCACGGCGTCCCGTCGGGGCCGACCTCGAGGTGGATGAAGTCCTTCACGGCGTTGTTGCAGCGCACGGTGTTGCACGGCCCGACGGCGATCGGGTCGTCGGCCGGGCTTGTGGAGGCCGTGTAGAAGAGGGGGTCGTCGGCCAATGCGTCGACGGTCATGCCGACCATCTGGTGCCACGTCGTCTCGGCGTACTCGCCGTCGTCGGAGCCGACGCCCGGCGCGTCGAAGGAGCCGAAGTAGGCGAAGGCGACCTTGCCCTCGCCGGCCGCCTGCGCCGCGGGCAGGTGGGCCTCTTTGAGTCCCGGCGGGCCCACCATGAAGGGCTCGCCCCACGACAGGCCGCCGTCGCGCGAGACGGCGAGGTAGGGCAGGCGGTCGAGGCCGATCCAGAAGTAGTACACGTTGCCGGCGGCGTCCACGCCGACGCCGGCGTCGTGCTCGCCCGCGGCCATGTCGATGTCGGAGACCTGGACGCCGTCCCAGGTGGCTCCCTCGTCGTGCGAGATGAACAGCATCGCCTCGTTGCACGTGCCCTTGGGGACGTAGATGGTGCCGTCGGGGCCGGCGGTGCCGTGGCCGACGGCGCCGCTGCACACGTCGGGGAGGTCCTCCGCGCGGGTCACGTACAGCGGCTCCCCCGTCGGGACGCTGGTGAGGCCGCCGTCGAGGGACTTCGTGCAGGTGCTGGCGGTGGAGGAACCGTCGAGGGCGACGTAGTTGATGCTGCAGCGGTAGAGGATGTTCGGGTAGCCGATCGTCGTGCTCGACACGGGCGGCCCAGCGAAGATGGTCTGGTGGTCCGTCTCGGTGCAGCCGCCGGCGGTGTTGGTCCACGTCTGGCCGAGGTCGTCGCTGATGGACAGGACGGAACAGTTCGGGGAGAACAGGTCGTCCGCCCAGATGCGGTCGGTCTCGGGGTCGAGGTAGAAGTACGGGTCGAGCGACACCTGGTGCGTCGGAGCGGTCGGCCCCGCTGTCGGCAGCAGCACACGCCAATCCTCCCCCTCGTTGTAGGACACCGACACGCCCGTGAGGAAGCGCACGGCCGGCGTGTCCGGCAGGTCGCGGTCGATGACGGCAGCCGGGTAGTGGAACACGGTGCCGTCCGAGGCGATGCCGATGGTGGGCTCGGCGGAATCGACGCCGGTGTGCACCAGGCACCCGACCGGCACCGGGCCGCTGGCGGCAGCCAGGCGGCCGTCGGCGTGGTGCACGACGGCGAGCCGGTCGAGGCCGCAGCCGGGCGCCAGGTCCAGGGCGGTGGCGACGGTGCCGTCGGGCGCGGTGGGAGCGCCGGTCGCGGTCGGCCCCGCGCCGTCGTCGGACGCCGGCCCTCCGGAGCAGCCGGACAGCAGGACGAGCAGGGCGAGGCTGGCGGCCAGGGCGCGCACGACGGTCCAGCGCCGCGCGACCTTATCTGGCTGGGGGCGCGAGTGGCCGGCTCGGATAGTTTCACCCACCTCCTGTCCTGGACTAAAGTCCTCATATCCCAGGTCAGGGTCATGCAGACCATGAGCCTCGTGGAGGAGGAGCTGGGCGGACCCTCGGTCTTCCGCGACCTGGCCAAGCTCGACTTCGACTACGTCCCCGAGACCCTGCCCGGCCGCGAGGAGGCCATCCGCTGGCTGACCTCGACCTACCGCGGGCTGACCCAGGGCGCCAACCGCGAGCACGCCTTGCTGTGGGGCCCCGTCGGTTCCGGCAAGACCGTCGTGGCCAAGCTCTTCGCCCGTTCGTTCAAGTCGGTCCTGTCGAAGCAGGGCCGCCCCCTCGAGGTCGTGCACGTCAACTGCCGCAGCCGCAAGTCGGATGGGCTCGCGATGCTGGGCATCATGAGCCACTTCGACCCGCACTACCCCGACCGCGGCTTCTCCGTCGGCGAGATGCTGCGCGACCTCAAGCGCACCCTCGACCGCAAGGGGAGCCACCTCCTCGTCATCCTCGACGAGGTCGACGCCCTGCTCAAGTCCGAGGGCTCCAGCCTCGTCTACGACCTGACCCGCTTCAACTCCGAGGCCGGCCCCGCCTGGACCGGCGTGAGCGTCGTCATGATCAGCCAGGAGAACGTGCTGGGCCTGCTCGACCCCGCGGCGCTCTCGACGTTCAAGCAGACCAACGCCTACGAGTTCAAGCCGTACGAGTCGCAGACGCTGGAGTCCATCGTGCAGCAGCGCGTCGAGCTCGCCTTCGTGCCCGGCGCCGTCGAGGGCGACACCGTCTGCCTCGTCGCCGACATCGTGGCGGCGCAAAGCGGCAACGCCCGCCTCGCCATCGAGATCCTGCAGAAGGCCGGCCGCATGGCCGACGACGAGGGCAAGCAGCAGGTGGGTCCGGAGGAAGTGCGCGCCGCCAAGGCGTACAGCCACGACTACATCACGACCTCCAAGCTGCAGCAGATGCCGCAGCACCCGCTCTTGGTCCTGCTGGCGCTGGCGCGCCGGCTGAAGAAGGGCGACGCGTACGCCACCACCGGCTCGGTCGAGCAATCCTACAAGGTCGCCTGCGAGGAGTTCGGCGAGGAGCCGCGCGCCCACACGCAGTTCTGGAAGTACCTCAAGCAGCTCGAGGGCGCCGGCTTCCTGCTGTCGCGCCTGTCGGGCAAGGGCCAGGCCGGCACCACGCAGCTCTTGTCGATCCCCGATGCACCTGCGAAGGCCGTCGAGGAGCAGGTCCTCGCGCTGCTGCGCAAGCCCGTGCAACGCTGAACGCGGACCACCCGACTGGCCACGGATTGCACGGAGACCACGGAGACGGTTTCCGTGCTTCCGTGAAATCCGTGGCCCCGTCGTCGGGCGCCGACGCGACAGACCCGCGACTGCGTCCGTGTCCCTTTGGATTCGCGGCAAGGCGATTGAAGGCGCCATGTGGACAGCGTGGACCGCGCGGACGGACCGCCTTGTGCACACGGGCAACCGGGGCCACCGTGGATTGCCCACTCTGGGGCAACGACGGTTGGGCCCATTTCGACCGAATGCACAACCTCTATCCGCCGCCGGGCGGAATCCACCTATGAACATGCAGGAGCCTCTAGCCGAGCGGATGAAGGAGCGCGAAGCGCTCCTTGCGGAGCTGGAGACCGGCGGATACCTGACCGACCCGCGCCTCGAAGAGGCCATGCTGGCGGTGCCGCGGCACGTCTTCGTGCCGAAGGAGCTGCGCGAGACGGCGTACGAGGACCGCCCGCTGCCCATCGGCTTCGGCCAGACCGTCTCGGCGCCGCACATGGTCGCGATGATGACCTCCGCTTTGCAACTGCAGGAAGGCGACAACGTGCTCGAGGTCGGCACTGGCGTCGGCTACCACGCCGCCATCGCCAAGGCCGTCGTGGGCGAGACCGGCCGCGTGACCAGCGTCGAGTTCCTGCCCGAGCTCGTCCAGCTGGCGCGCAAGAACCTCAAGGTCGCCAAGATCAAGG
>JAXDQQ010000195.1:0-8167 GCA_034667805.1 Thermoplasmata archaeon
TGCAGAAGGCCAAGCGACTCGCCACGCTCCTTGGCAAGTCCGTCGTCGGCATCCCCGCCAACGTCGGCCGCTTCCTGGCCAAGCGGCTGAAGAAGCACGGCGTGTGCGCCATCCACTTCGGCGACCCCGTCTCCTTCGACGAGTGGGCGGAGGAGCACCCGCGGTTCCTGCGTGAGGACGACCGCCATGCCCGGCAGGCCATCCTCCGCCCGTTCGGGGAGGACCTGCTGCGCCGCATCGGCCGCGCCATCCCGGTGACGCCTGTCGCCGCCGTCGCGACGGCCATGGTCGGCCTCGGCGCGGAGCGGATGGCCTCGGGCGTGCCGCGCGGCGACCTGCTGTTCGCGCTGCGCGGAGCCATCGACCGCCTCGAGGCGGCCAAGGCGCCGTTCTTCACCGGCGACCCGTACGCCAAGCGCGAGGAGGAGCGCAAGCGCCTCGAGCGCGCCGACGGCCGGCACGACCTCGACTTCGTGCAGCTCAAGCTGTCGGAGACGGACGACCTCGAGGAGATCCTGGAACGCGCCCTGGACGTGATGGCGCGCCGCGGGTTGCTGTTCGAGGGACCGGACCGGATGTTCCGCACGCACCCGATCCTGTGGGACCTCGTGCTGTACTACGCCAACTCGGTGGGTCAGCACCTTTCCCGCTGACCAAACCGCGGATCACGCGGATCCCGCGGAACTTGTCTCTGGATGGTCTTGGACAAACCGCCTGAACTCAAGTTCGCGGCTGCCGAAGTTGACCAAGATCCCGATGGTCAAACCAGTCGCTCGAAGGTAGTGGATGATCTGGGACTCCTCGTTGCGACCGAGACTCGTGATTGCCTTCATCTCGATCAGCACATTGCCATAGCAAACGAAATCGGCACGATAGACGGTCTGCAGGACCTCATCGCGATAGTTGATCGGGATCCGGCACTCACGCTCGAAGGGGATGCCGCGGTGCCGAAGTTCGATGGCCAAGGATTCTTGGTAGACGGTCTCCAAGAAACCGTTGCGCAGCCGCTTGTGGACCTCGAAGAGTGCGCCAATGATGGCGTGGGTCTCAGGAGAGTTCTCCTCGTCGAATCGCTGCATAGGGTGCGACAGGCGTTGCACCGTATTGGGGGCGTGGGCCAAGCGTTGGTTTCCGCGGGGTTCCGCGGGATCCGCGGTTGGTCCGGGACTCAGCTGAAGTAGCTCGTGAGGATCTTGCGCTCCGCCGACTTGAGACGGTTGTGCGCCGCGGCCTTCGAGATGCCGAAGACGTTTGCCAGCGTCTCCAGGTTGCAGCGCCGCGGGTTGTCGTAGAAGCCGAGCGCGAGTCCCATCTTGACGATCTCCACCTGCTTGGGTGTGAGCTTCTCCTCGTAGTCGCCGATGGGGTGGTCCTCGGGCTTGTACTCGCCCCAGCGGATGAGCTTCATGTTGAGGCCGGCGCGCTTGAACGAGTCGCCCGCCGTGCGGATGATGTCGCCGATCTCGACCTTGGCCGCCGTGATGATGCTCACCGTCATCCAGCCGTCGCGGATGATGATCGGGCGCAGGATGCGGTCGGGCCCGAGGGCGCGAAGCGCGGCCGTGAACGGGGCCTTGAGGAACTTCATCTTGTCCGGCGCGGGCTCGACGAGGACGGAGAGGGCCTGCGGGTCCTGCCGCAGCACCTGGATGTTGGTGTACATCTGCCGCATCATCTCGAGGACCTTCGTGGTCTCCTCAGGGTCGGCCAACACAGTGAAGATGTTGCGCGTCGGGAAGTGGTCCTCGTCGAACCGGATGTGGTTCATGATGACGCGGGAATCCTTGACCTCGCGCGTGAAGGTCGCGACCGGCCAGTCGGGCAGCTCGACCTGGAACAGCAGCTCCGTCATTCCCATGGACGGTTCACGGTCCACTCGAACCGGTTCAGGGTCTTAAGGGCTGTCCGAACTCATGCGGAAGACCGCCGTCAGGCTGTCGCCTGCAGGAGCAGGGAGCTGTCGAGGGGTAGTTCGAGCCCGACGAACCGGATGCGGCTGTCGTGCGCCACCGAATAGGTCAGCACGTCGATGGCGGCGTCCGGGGAGCGGCCGAAGTCGTTGGTGTAGAACTCGAACTCCAGCCGCGTCCCTGCGCTGAGCGAGACGCTGGGCAGGTCGATCGGGAACTGCAGCTCACGCACGCCGGGAGCGACGGTCGTGGGCTCGGGCAGGCAGCCGACCGGGTAGCCGTCGCCAGCCACACCGCCCGTGAACAGGCTGAGCGACCAAAAGCAGCCGCCGGCCAGCGGGTTCGGGTTGTTCACCACGGTGCCCTTGACCTCGACCCACAGCGAGGCGTTGCCGACGAGCCCGTCGAAGTCCCGCGGCAACTCGTAGGCCCAGACCTGGCGCTCGACGGCACCCTGCGAGGCGGCGCCGGCCAACTGGTTGCTGAACCCCGGGACGGCCAGGCGGAGGTCGTTCGGGCCGGTGGGCGGCTTCGGCGTGACGTCGGGCCGCGCAAGCAGGTGCAACGCATCGGTGAACGCCGGCCCCGTCGCCTTGCCGACGACCGTGGTGTAGGTGGGCGCTGGCGTCGTGGAGTCGGCCCCGGCCCCGGCGGCATCGGGGGCGTTGGAGCATCCGGCAAGGAGCAGGACGGCTAGCGCAAGGAGGACGACCGGTTTGGCCATGGGCGAACGCCGTCGTCATGCTGCTTAACCTCAGTGGTGGCGATGGCTTGGCCGGTTCGAAACGGACGACCGGACGGATTCGGCTATCCCGCCTGCATCTCCAATCCGGCCAGCCCCTTCGTCGACGAGGCGCGACGGAGCGCGAGGTAGATGATGAGCGACGCCAGCATCAGGATGACCGAGTACGCGGCGGCGAGCTCGAGGTTGCCGGCGCTCTCCTGCGAGTAGATCTGCACGGGCGCCGTCTTGAGCGCCGCCGAGACGACGACGATCGTCGCGCCGAACTCGGCGAGGCTCCGGCTGAAGACCAGCACGGACCCGGCGAGCATGCTGTGCTTGATCTGCGGCAGCAGCACGGTGCGGAAGACCGTGAAGCGCCCGGCGCCGAGGCTGTGCGCCGCGGACTCCAGGTTGCGTGGCACTTGGGCAAGGACCGAGCCCACGGTCCGCACCATGTAGGGGAACGTCTCGAGGACGTGCGCCAGCACCACGATCCACATCGTGAAGGTCAGCGACAGCGGATTGCCGTACATCAGGTCGCTCAGCGCGGAGACGGGGCCGTACGGGCTGTAGAACGCCAGCAAGGCCAGGCCGATGACGACGGACGGCAGGGCGATGGTGAGGTTGCTCATCGCGTCCATGATGCCCGGGCCGAACACCTTCCGCCGCACGGTGGCGTAGGCGATGAGGGTGCCCAGCACGAGCTGGCCGGCGACCACGATGAGGGCGATCTCGAAGCTGCGCACCAGCGGGTAGTACAGCACGGGGTCGGCCAGGATGGCGCGGTACCACTGCAGCGTCGAGGGCCGCAGCCCCTCGAAGACCGACGGCGTGAGGCTGAACAGCAGGACCGTGAGCAGCGGGCCGAGCACGACGATGAGGAACAGCCCCCAGACGATGACCGTCCACATCGACTTGCTCAGGTTGCCCCACAGGTCCGTCCAGGACATCCCGCGCTCGTCCGCCGGCGGGGGCGGCGCCGGTGCCGCCGCGGCGGGGGCCGGGGCGGGCGCGGCGGATGCCATCGGCTGTGGCCGGCGCGGACGGGCCGCCGGCGGCGGCGTCGCGGTCGCCATCAGCGCTTCACCTCGTAGTCCGGCAGCGCCGCCTCGAGCTTGGCCCACTCGACCCAGTCGTACTGCACCATGCGCGCCTTGGAGACGTCCAGCCCATCCGACGGCTGCGGCGCTCCGGCCAGGACGGGGCGCAAGTGGGACTTGGCCAGCTCGGCCTGGACCTCGGGCTGGAAGAACGTGCTGACGAAGTCCGGCGCCGCGACGTGCGGGTGGCCCTTGACGAGGGCGACGCTGAACAGCACGGGCGTCGTCACCGACTCGTTGGCGAGGATGGGCAAGCTGATCTCGATCTTGGCGCCGCGGCCCTGGTAGAACCGCCCGACCGCCTCGTAGCCCAGGGTCAGGTCGTAGGAGCCGTCGGCCACGCCCCCGATGGTGGCGCGCGCGTTGACGGGCTGCACGACCGTGCGGTCGAGGGCCTTCTGCCCGACGGCCGGGTCGAGCGCCTCGAAGAACAGGACGTTGTAGACGCCGTTGTTGGACAAGAGCGGATGGGCGAAGCCGAACTTGCCGTCGTCGGTGGCAAGGTCCACGGGGCCGTCGCCGGGGCGGTGCACCTCGACGAGCGGGCTCCACGCGAAGGCCTGCCAGATGCGGCCGCCGGGCACGGGGCGGCTCTGGTCGTCATGGGGGACGTCGACGCCCGATTCCATGGGCTCGATGATGCCGTCCTTGTATCCTTTTTCAAGGAAGAGCGGCGAGGCATGCACGAAGACGTCGGCCTCCGGATGCTCCTCGGCCAGGCGTGTCCGGTAGTACTCCTCGGACGCCGTCATGTACACGGGCACGACGTCGAGCCCCGTGTCGCGGCGGAACTCCGGCAGCACGACGCGCTCAAGGAACTCCTGCAGCGCCGGCGTCGTGTAGACCACCAGGGTCTGCTTCTCCACGTGGCGAAGGTCGAGGGCCGAGGCGACGGCGGCAAGCACAAGGCACGCGAGGCCCAGCGGCAGGAACAGCCTAGACGGATTCAATGGGCCACACCTCCACGGACTCGCGGTCGGGGCCCTTCTTGACCATGACGTGGACCTCGTCGCCTTCGCGCACGCCGGTGATGGCGAGCGGGATCTTGGCGCCGCTCTCGATCTGCACGTAGCGCTTGCCCGCGGCGTCCTTCTGCACGGTGGCCCGCTGGAAGAGCACCATCTTGACGAAGTCCTGCACGAACGGGTGCTTGTGCTTCATGACGGTCTCGGGGCGCCCGGCGACGACCATCTTGCCCTCGTTGAGCACGACGACGTGCTTGGCGAAGAGGAAGGCCTCCTCCTGGTCGTGCGTGACCAGGATGGTGGTGACGCGCAGGCGCTTGATGATGTCGCGGACCTGCGCGACCAGCTCGGTGCGCGTCACGGTGTCGAGCGCGGTGAACGCCTCGTCCAGCAGGAGCACGCGGGGCTCGACGGCGAGCGCGCGCGCCAGGGCGACGCGCTGCTGCTGCCCGCCCGAGAGCTGACGGGGATACTTGTCGCGCTGGTCGTCGAGGTGGACCATGGCGAGGAGCTCGTCGATGCGGCGCTTCTGCTTGGCGCGCGGCCAACGCCGGATGCGCAGCCCGTAGCCGACGTTCTGCTCCACCGTCATGTGCGGGAAGAGCGCGTAGTCCTGGTAGACGATGGACACGCGGCGCTTCTCGACGCGCACGTTGGTGACGTCTTGGCCGTCGAGGATGATGCGGCCGGAGTCGGGGCGCACCTCGCCGAGGATGGAGCGCAAGAGCGTCGTCTTGCCGCAACCGGAAGGCCCGATGAGCGCGACGATGTCGCCGGGGCCGGCCACCATGTCGACGCCGTCGAGGATCTTGCGGCCGCCCAGCATCTTGGTGACCTTCTCGACGTGGATGCGGGCCATTGATGACCTGGGGGACCCCCGGAGGCGAAGCCCCGGCGGTCATCGTCCATACGGGACGCTGCATAAAAACCGTGTCGGCCCGGTTCCCTTGACTCCCCGGCAACCGGGCAGGGACAGGCCTCGGTGGTCCGCGTTGCCCGCCACCTTGAAGAGTGGGGCCCGTGTGGCCGCGCCATGGCCGAGCCGACCCTGACGCCCCAGGTGCAGCAGCAGCTGGCGCAGCTCCAGCAGCAGAACCAGCAGCTGCAGGCGACGGCGCAGCAGCGCGCCCAGTTCGAGGCCATGAAGGCCGAGGGCGAGCAGGCCCTGCAGGCCCTCGAGTCCATCGGCGACGACGCGCCCGTCTACCGCAGCGTCGGCGCCTTCCTCGTCAAGGAGAAGGGCAAGCAGGCCGCCGTCGACCGCCTGAAGGAAGACCAGGAGACGCTGGAGATCCGCATCGCCCGGCTGCAGAAGCAGGAGTCCTCCCTTCGCGAATCGCTCACGGCGTTGCAGCAGAAGCTGCAGGGCGCGCTGAAGGGATGAACCGGATTCCGGACGGATGAAGCCGATTCCCATGCCATCGACCGCCGCGCGCGAATCGGTTTCATCCGGAGCGAATCCGGCCATCCGCCTTGGCGACCGCGTCATCGCGTTCGAGGTCGGCACCGGCTTCCGGCACCTGCTGGTGTGCGATGGGTCGGGCGCGCGCAAGCACAAGGGCCTCGGCATCGTCGACCCTGACCGTTGGGTGGGCTCCGCGTGGGGCCACCGGCTGCGCATCGGCGACAAGGATGTCGCCCTCCTGCGCCCGACGCTCGCCGACCTCACGGCCAGCCTCGCCCGCAAGGCCGCCGTCATCCTCCCGAAGGACGCCAGCCGCATCGTCTTCGAGCTCGGCGTCGGCCCCGGCAGCCGCGTCCTCGAGTCCGGCATCGGCTCCGCCGGACTTACCATCCCGCTCTGCTGGGCCGTCGGCCCGACGGGCCGCGTCGTCGTGCAGGAGCTGCGCGACGAGTTCGCCCAGTGGGGCAAGGACAACGTCGACAAGGCCGGCCTCGGCGACCGCCTCGAGATCCACCTCGGCGACCTCACCCTGGGCCTGGCCTCCGGCGTCCGCGGCGGCTTCGACGCCGTGGTGCTCGACCAGCCGGAACCCTGGAAGGCGCTCCCTCACCTCGTCCCCGTGCTCGCGGCCGGCGCGACCGTGGCCTGCTACACGCCGCAGGTCTCGCAGATGGAGGAGACGTCGCGGACCCTGTCGGCGCTGGGCTTCGCCGACGTCCGCCAGCTCGAGCTCATCGAGCGCGGCTGGGAAGTCAAGGAGCGCGGCAGCCGGCCGTCCCACGACGGGCTTGGCCACACCGGGTTCCTGGTGTTCGGCCGCTGGCTCGGCGCGCCTTCCGCTTGAAATACGGTGGTGCTGGGCTCCCAGGAGGGGCCTTTTAAGCGCGAGGCGAGGAAACCAAACCACGGTCCTCAAGAGGCTGCGGCCGGTCCTGGGACCTGTGCCATCGGGGGGCGTCGCCAGCCACTTCGTCCACCTGTTGGACGCCGACCAACGGACCTGCCGCCGCCGCGCCGTCGCGATGCTGCTCGTCACGCTGCTGCTGGCTGTCCCGGCCTACTTCCTCTACCCCTGGCTCGGCCTGCTCGTGCACGCCGTCGCCGCCTTGGTCGGCCTGCTCGTGGGGCTGCTGTTCAGCCGGGGCCGCGTCAAGAAGTACGAGGCCAGCCTGCGCGGGACCTGGAAGTCGTGGATGCGCTTCTCCGTCGCCGCCGAGAGCTTCCCCGAGCTCTACCGCCGCGTCCAGGGGAAGGGGACCCGCAACCTGCCATGGGTCGCCGCGGCCAGCCTGACGTTCCTGTGGGCCGTCGAGGTGGCGCTCCTGCTGCTGGCGTTCCAGGACACGGACCCGACCATGCTGGCCTTCCCCGTCATCGCCCTCAACGGCCTCGTGCCGGCCTTCCTCTTCGTGCACTACGCCCACCTCCGCTCCTGGATGCGCGGCTTCGCCGACTCCGTCTCGGACCTCGTCGACTCCGGCGAGATCGGGGTGTGGGGGGTCCTTTAGTTGGCCAAGCGGGCGAGACCGAGCAAGCCGCGACCGAAGCCCAAGGCCAAGCCATCGAAAGCCAAGGCCGCCAAGCCCAAGGGCGCCAAGCCGAAGACGGCCAAACCCAAGATCGCGAAATCCAAGCCCGCGCCCCCCGCAGCCAAGGCCGCCAAGCCGGCGAAGACGATGGCCGTGGCGAGCCGCGGCCCCGACCTGTCGGTGTCGGGCCAGATTTACCAGCGCGGCAAGCTGGTCCCCGGCATCCTGCACATCGACACGGCCAAGGGCCGCATCGTCAGCATCGCCAAGTCGACGCGGCTCGCCAACCACATCGACGCCGGCAACCGCGCCATCTTGCCAGGCGCCATCGACATCCACGTCCATTTCCGCGAGCCCGGCCACACCCACAAGGAGGACTTCACCACGGGGTCCACGGCGGCGGCCTTCGGCGGCGTCACCGGCTTCGTCGACATGCCCAACACGCTGCCCGCCACCATCTCGGCGCGCACGCTGAAGGAGAAGCTCGCCCTCGCGCAGAAGAAGTCGCTCGTCGACTACGCCGCGTGGGCTGGC
>JAXDQQ010000196.1:0-10469 GCA_034667805.1 Thermoplasmata archaeon
TGGGCATCCTCGGCGCGGCGTCGGACGGCACGTTCCGCGAGGCCGTCAAGGCCGCACGCAAGTACGGCGCCAAGGTCTACATGGACCTCATCAGCGTGCATGACAAGGTCGCGCGCGCCAAGCAGGCCGAGGCCCTGGGCGTCGACTACGTCTGCCTGCACATGGGCGTCGATGAGCAGATGAAGGGCGCCAAGCCGCTCGACGTCCTGCGCAAGGTCGCCGCCGCCGTCGGCATCCCCGTCATGGTCGCCGGTGGGCTCAACACCGAGACCGTGGGCGAATGCGTCAAGGCCGGCGCTTCCGTCGTCATCGTCGGCGGGGCGCTCACCAAGGCGGCCGACATCGCGCAGGAGACGCGCAAGCTCAAGCGCGCCATCCGCGACCGCTCCGTCATCCCCAGCGAGCTCTTCAAGAAGTACGGCCAGGCCGAGCTGCGCGAGGCGTTCCTGCAATGCAGCACGTCCAACGTGTCGGACGCCATGCACCGCAAGGGCGCCATGGACGGCGGCATCGTGGCGCGCCAGACCGGCGCTCGCATCGCCGGCCGCGCCGTCACCGTGTTCACCGCCGACGGCGACTGGGCCAAGCCCGTGGAGGCCATCGACCAGGCGATGCTGGGCGACATCCTCGTCGTCGACTCGCGCGGCACGCAGACCGCGATGTGGGGCGAGCTGGCCAGCCACTCCAGCCAGGTCAAGGGCCTGGCCGGCGTCGTCATCGACGGGGCCATCCGCGACATCGACGACATCCGCGCCATGGGCTTCCCCGCCTGGTCGCGCTGGGTCGTCCCCAACGCCGGCGAGCCGAAGGGCTACGGCGAGATCGGCGCCGAGGTGCGCTGCGGCGGCCAGGCCGTGCGCAGCGGCGATTGGATCGTGGCCGACGACATGGGGGTCGTCGTCGTGCCGCAGGAGCAGGCACAGGAAGTGGCCAACCGCAGCGTCGAGGTGCACGAGCGCGAGAACCGCCTGCGCGAGGAGATCCGCCGCGGCAAGACCCTCAGCTCGGTCTTGTCCCTGAAGAAATGGGAGAAGGTCGTCGGCTAGCCGTAGTCGGCTTCATCCGGAGCGGCGGGCGCGGCGGCCGGGAGGTCAGGGCGTTCGCCCAGACCAAGATGGCCCAGGATGGCAGCGGCGGTGGCCGAGCGCCACAGCGCGGCGTCCTCGGCGGGGAACGTGAGCCGGATGGTCAGGTCGCCATCGACGAAGGTGGCGTTCGCGGTCTCGGGCTTGGGGTTGTGGTTCATGCAGACGGCCTCCTTAGGGGCACACCTTCCGTTCGGCGCCGGCGAGGATAAGCCGAGGCGATAGCCGAGGAATATCGGCGAGCCGCCACCGCCGGGCCCAGGTCCCTCTTTTATAATGCGCCAGGGGTGGACGCGTCAAGCTTGGCGCCGCCAGGCCTGGACGCCGGACGTTGGACCTCGAGAAGAAGACGTTCCTCATCATCCTGGCCACCCTGACCGTGGTGGCCGGTCTGGCGGCCGTCGTCGCCGACCGCCTCGTGCTGGAGAGTTTCCGCGGACTGGAGCGGGTCGACGCGCAGGATGACCTCGAGCGCGCCCGCCTGGCCCTCGGGGACGAAGTCGAGGCCCTCGACCGAGGGGCAAAGGACTGGGCCCACTGGGACGATGCCTACGCCTTCGTGCAAGGCGACGACCCCAGCTTCCAGGCCAGCAACTTGGTGCCCAACTCCTTCGAAGCCAACGACCTGGCGGTCATGGTGTTCCTCGACGTGGAAGGCCAGCCCGTCTTCGCGGCCGGCTACGACCCGGGCACGGGCGCCCTCACGCCACCGCCGCCCCGCTTCATGTTCCCTCGCGCGGGCGACGTCCTAGTAGACCACGCAGACGAGCACACGTCCGCCTCAGGGCTCCTCGGCGCCGACGGCCACGTCTACGTCGTGTCCTCCTGGCCCATCCTCACCAGCACGGAAGGCGGCCCCAGCGTCGGGACGCTCATCTGGGCACGCTGGCTCGACGTGGACGCCATCTCCAACCAGACCCACCTTGACCTCGACCTCCTCGAGGCGACCCCGGCAGAGGCCTCCCGCCTGGACGACGGCCCGCAACTGCATGCGCGCTCGAGGTCCACCCTCGTCGCCGAGACGCTGGTCCCCGACGTCGAAGGCCACCCCGCCTGGGTGCTGCGGGCCACCCTCGACCGGTCCATCTACCGCCAAGGCCTCAACACGATGGCCTACGTCTTCGCCTCGGCCATCCTCATGGGAGGCGGCCTCTTGGTGGCGATGATCGTCCTGCTCAACACCACCGTGCTGTCGCGGCTGACCCACCTCACGCGCCGCGTCGAGGCGCTCGGGGAGGACCCGCATGGCCGCGTCGAGGTGATGGGCTCCGACGAGATCACGCGGCTGTCGGCCGAGTTCAACCGGCTGCTCGACCGCCTCGACCGCCACCAGGCGCGCCTGGCGGCCAGCAACGCCGACCTGCGCCACTTCGCGGCCGTCGTCAGCCACGACCTTCAGCCGCCGCTCTCCACCATCGCGCTGAACGCCGCCATCCTGCGCGAGCACAACCGCGGCAAGCTCGACGGCGAGACCATGGACCGCCTCGACCGCATCGAGGGCACCGCCTTGCGCATGGCGAACCACATCCGCGCCATCCTCGACTACTCGCGCGTGTCGTACGAGCCGGCCGCGCACGAGCCGGTCGACCTGTCGGCCGCGATGGCCGAGGTCACCAGCCACCTCGAGGAGCGCCTGCAGGCCACGCAGGGCCGCATCGAGTACACCAGCCTGCCCACCATCGAGGCGAACCCCACGCAGATGGTGCAGCTCTTGCAGAACCTCGTCATCAACGCCCTCAAGTTCCACCGCCCCGGCACGCCACCGGTGGTCAAGGTCTCGGCGCGCGAGCTCGACGAGGGGCGCATCGAGGTCACCGTCGAGGACAACGGCGAGGGGTTCGACCTGGCCGACCTCGAGCGCATGCGCAAGCCGTACATCCGGCTGCCCGGCCGCGGCCACGAGGGGCACGGCCTGGGCCTGGCGACCGCCGACAAGATCGTCGAGCGCCACCGGGGCCGCCTGTGGGCCGAGTCGGAGCCGGGCAAGGGCAGCCGGTTCCACGTCGAGCTGCCGAGGCGGCAGTAGCCAAAGGGCCGGGCGGACCCGGTTTCAGGCACGGTTAAATCGAGTCCCGGCTCCTTTGGGGACCGATGAAGGCCCCCGCCCCGGCTGGTCAAGCGGTCCTCCTGGTCGACGACGACCCGGACTTCCTGAAGGACCTGCGCGACCTCTTGGTCTCGGGCATCCCGGGCATCAAGGTCCACATGGCCGACTCCGGGCCAGCGGCCCTGAAGACGCTGCGCGAGCAGCCCGTCGACCTCATCCTGGCCGACCACCAGATGCCCGGCATGGACGGCCTGCAGTTCCTCGAGGCCGCGCATGAGCAGCACCCGGACGTGCCGCGCATCATGCTCACGGGGTACCCGGCGTTCGAGACCGCGCTCGAGGCCGTCAACCACGCGCGCGTCGACGACTTCATCGCCAAGCCGCCCGAGCCCCAGCGCACCCTTCAAGCCGTTCGACGGGCCCTCATCGAGCGGCAGCTGCGCCGGCAAGCGCGGGCGTAGGGCCCGTTCAGTTCCCCGGACGAAGTGCAACCTCCTTCCGCCGTCGGCGTCGTCGTCGCGGTGGGCTAGTGCACTGGGCCCTCACGCAAATGCGAATTGGCGGCGCGCATGAAATCGCGTAGGTCTTCTAGAACAAGGCGCCGCCCGGCGCGCTTCGCGCGCCGATTCTGCATCTCGTTGACCTGGAAGGCGCCGGCGTCGTCGGAGGAAGGCGTCTGACGGGCGTGAAGCAGGACCGGCGCCGCGCCGCCCGACCGAGGTCGTGCCCTTGCGCCAATACCGCATGAGGAACGAGTCATTTACAGCAAGAAGGCGAACACGACGTAGCTGATGGCGACCATCAGGAAGCTGTGCCGCAGCCCGAGCACGGCGCGTCCCGTGCCCAACAGGCCGGCCACGATGCCGTCGCCCAGCCCCTGCACGAGGGCCGCCATGAAGTAGAACATCTGGTACTGCTTCAGCTCGATCGACCCGCCGCTCAGGCCCTGGATGCCGGAGGAGCCTGCGCCGCCGAGCTCGTTGACGGCGTTGGAGGAGGCGACGATCTGCGGCGCGAACTGCGCGTACAGGATGGCCGCCACGCCAAGGAACACGAAGAACGTGATGTAGACGACGACGGTGTAGAGGCCCATCGTGGAGCGGCGCTCGTTCTCCAGGTTCTTGATCTCGCGCGCGTCCTTGGCGGCGGTCAAGAGCACATCGGTCGTGCTGCCGCCCGAGCGGTCGGCCTGCAGGATGAGGCTCACGGCGCGCTGCACGAGGGGCGTCTGGACGCGGTCGGCGAAGCGCCGCAGCGCCTCGGAGAAGGAGACGTTCCACGACAGCTGGTCCGCCATCTTGCGGACCTCGGGCGTGAGGTCGCCGTACTCGCCCTTGGCCGCGATGGTGGCGGCCTGGTGCAGAGTGAGGCCGCCCTTGTGGCTCGAGGCGATGTCGCGCAGGAAGTCCGGGAAGCGCTCCTCGAGGCGGCGGATGCGGTTGTGCTCGCGCGCCGCGTAGAACCCGTAGGGGCCGAGGCCGGCAAGCAGGCCGATGCAAAGGAAGTGGATCCACAGGCCTTCCGCAAGGTAGCCGGTGAACGCCAGCCCGGCGAGGATGACGAAGATCGCCGCCGTGACGCCGGAGACGATGAGGATCGTGCGACGGCGGCGCACCTCGGCGCCGGGCAGCACCTTGTAGAGCGCCTGGTCGCCTTGGCCGCTGCGCGCCAGCGTGAAGGCGACGAGCAGCGCCCCGACCAGGGCAAGCACGAGGAACGCCAGCACGCCGAGCAGCAGCGGGCTCTTGCCGACGTTGAGGAACAGGTCGCCGACGCCGATGCCGAAGAGCAGGAACAGCAGGAAGACGACGAGCAGCAGCGCGAAGGCCAGGACGGCCGGGATGAGCACGGCCGAGGCGCGACCGGGCGCCGACGAGCGCTCGCTGCCTGCGCGCTGCTCCATCAGCCAGGTCAGCGTCGGCAGCGACCGCATCCGCACCAGGCAGAACGCCAGGGCCACGTACGCCGCCAGGGCGATGGGCCCGGTGTCGAACGGGTGGAGGACGATCCAGGCGTCGAGGGAGCCGGTCTGCCCCAGCGCCGTCAAGAGCGCCCCGAGCGCAAGGAGGCCGGCGGCGGACAGGGCCAGGAACGCCAGGACCGTGTCCTGCGGGCTGCGCACGCGGACGGCCGGCGTGCGCAGCGACTGCGACAGGGCCGCCGTGCAGGCCAGGGCAAGGGCGGCCACGAGGAACCGCGTGCCGTTGTCGACCACCACGGGCTCGATGTCGAGTCGGACCATCCCGACCGCGTCCAAGAGGCGGATGGTGAGCACGATGGCCGCGAAGACCTCGATGAGCTGCAGGGACAGCGAGGCGATCTGCAGGCCGCGCTGGCCGCGCAACTGGTCGTAGAGCCGTCCGCCGGACTTGCCGGCGCGCATGTGGCGCAGCGTCGTCAGCCGCGTGCTGACGGCCGTCGCCGCGATGGCGGCGGCCAGGCCGACGGCCTCGGCCACCCGGCCGATCTGGTCCTGCTCGGCGGGCAAGGCGGCGACCGCCGTCACGCCCGCCACGGCCAAGATGGCGGCGGCCCACATGAGCCCCAGGACCACGTGCTCGATCGTTGGGCGGTTGTCCTTGAGGTTGGAGGGGAGGTCGGCCATCGCGGGTTCAAGCCTCCGGCGTCATGGTCTTGATGGTCAAGGCGAAGCCGAGCTGCGACAGGGGGAGCATGACGAAGATGAGCATGTAGCCGAGCAGGAACGTCTGCGCTGCGCTGCTGCCCAGGCTGGTCATGACGGAGAGGATGACGATGAGGAACAACGGTGCCGCGACGACGACGGTGACGAACGACTCGGCGAGGACGCCGAGGCCGTCGAGGAAGCGCTTCTGGTCCTGCCGGTTCTCGAAGGTGTACTGGTCGGCCTTCTGCGCGAAATACATCTTCAGGTCGCCGCCCGAGGTGAGGGCCGTGATGGCTCCCTGCAGGAGGTCCTGCCACTTCGTGCTGCTCGAGCGCTCGCTGGCTCGCGACAAAGCGGTCACGATGTCGGTCCCGAGGAGGTTGACGTCGCGGGTGATCCAGGCGGCCTCGTGGGCGACGGAGCCGTAGATGGGCTGCTTGGCCAGGCTGGAGAAGACCTGCTCGGGCGTGGCGCCGGCGGCGGCCATCGTGGCGAGGTAGTTCAGGGCGTACGGCAGCTTGGCGTTGATGTCGCGGGCGCGCGTCGTGGCGCGCAGGTCCGGCAGCACGTTGGCCAGGAGGTACATCATCGCGCCCGCCACCAGGGGGACGGGCAGCAGCAGGAGCATCATCCGCAGGGGCACGGCGAGCGCGCCCACGGCCACGGCCACCATCAACACCAGGATGGGGATGCTCGTGCCGACCACGACGAGGAGGGTGGTCAGCGTCGCGGCCGCAAGGTACGCCTCGGGGCGCAGGTAGATGTGCGCCTTCTGCAGGGAGAGCTTGAGCCGGGGGTTGCGGTCGACCGCGCGCAGCGAGCGCTCGCCGAACCAGCGGTAGGCTTGGCGCTCATACGCTCGGAGCGCCACGTCATCCTCCCTTGCTGCGCCTGCCGTCCCGACCCGGCGCCTTGCCGGTCTTCTTGGCCGGCTTGCGGGCCGACTTCTTGGGCGCCCCTCCGGCGGGCGTCGCGGCCTTCGCCTTGGGGCGGCGAGGGGCTGCCAGGACCGGCGGGCCCTCGACGGCCTGGTCGATGTGGTCGTGCAGGGCCGCCATGTCGTCGGCCGGCGCAGGCGTCGCTCCGTTCTGCGTGGGCCCAGGCCCGCGCGTGACCGGCGTGGGCGCGACGTCGTTGCCGGCTCCGCGCGCGGCGGCGGCGACCGCCGATGCGGCGGCGACGGCCGAGACGGCCGTCGGCCCGGCGGAGAGCTCCTGCGGGGTCATGGGCGCGACCGGCTCGGTCGCGGTGATCTTGGCGACCGGCTCCGCGGCGCGGATGCCGGACAGGAGGCCGGCGGGGTCGCGGTAGTAGCGGCTGACGACGCGCGCGACGTCGCTGACGTGGCGCACGTTGCTGTCGATCATCCACTGCAGGACCTCGACGCGGTTGCGCCATTCGGATTCGACGTCCTCCTCGGTCATGTGGCGCGACTCCATGACCTGCTCCAGGACGTACGACTTGCCCAGGTAGCGGTGCACGTCGGCGCCGGAGTCCCACTCGAAGACGGTGTTGGTCAAGAGCTCGCGCGTCTCGGGGTCGAAGCCGACGACCTCGGTGACCTCGCGGATGCGGCGGCCCATGCGCTCGTTGATGCGCACCTGCGCCTGGATGGCGACGATGTCGAGCGTCTGCAGCATCATGCGCGGGACGTTGATGGGCGGGTTCTCGAGACGGTACACGGCCGACGGCACGGAGTCGGCGTGCATCGTGGAATACACGGCATGGCCGGTGGCCATGGCCTGGAAGAGCGTCAGCGCCTCGGCGCCGCGCACCTCGCCGACGAGGAGGTACTCGGGGCGTTGGCGCAGCGCGGCCTCCAGGAGCTTGTACATGTCGATGCTGCCGGCCTGCTTGCCGGAGCGCAGCTCGCCGCCGAAGCCGGTGCGCGTGACGCCGGCGATCCAGTTCTCGTGGCTGAGGTTGATCTCGCGCGTGTCCTCGATGGAGACGATCTTCTTCTCCGGCGGGATGAACTGCGAGATGGCGTTGAGCGACGTGGTCTTGCCCGACGCGGTTCCGCCGGCCAGGATGAACGAGTGGCCGAGCTCCATGGCGAACCAGAACCACGCGGCCATCTCCGCCGACAAGGTGCCGAGGCGGATCAGGTCCGGCGGCGTCATCGGGTCGGAGCGGAACTTGCGCACCGTGAACGAGCTGCCGCGCGTCGTGACCTCGCGGCTCAGGGTCGCCTGCAGGCGGCTGCCGTCGGGCAGGGTGGCGTCGAGCAGCGGGTCGGCGACGCTGATGTGCTTGCGGCTGCGCTGCGCCAGGCGGATGACGAACGAGTCGAGGTCGTCCTCGTCCTTGAAGCGGACCGTCGTCTTGACGGACTCGTACTTGCGGTGGAACAGGTAGATCGGGATGCCCGGGCCATCGCACGAGATGTCCTCGATCATCGGGTCGCGCATCAGCACGTCGATGGGGCCGTAGCCGAGGAAGTCGCGCACCAGCTGGTACTCGACGCGGCGGGCGCCGGCCTCCGTCAGCCGAATCGAGTGGTCGATGATGGCCTGCCGGACGGCGTCGATGAGGACGTTCGCCCAGTCGGTGTCGCGCGTGGCGGAGCGGCCGTCCAGGGTGCGCACCAGGGTGTCGCGCAGGAACGCCAGGATGGTCTCCTCGTCGGCCGACAGCTGCGGCTCGATGACCTCGTAGAGGTAGGTGTGGTCGGCCTCGTCGTAGAGGATGCGGACCCAGGAGCGGTCCGGCACCATCGGCATGACGTCGACCTCGCGGAAGCCGGGCGGCACCGGCGGGACGACGGCGACGGCCTCGCCCGTCCCGGCGGGAAGGTCGGGGCGGGCCGCGCGGACCCCCCGTTCCTTCTTCGTGAGGCGGGGCAGCGGCGCGGGGCGCGGCATGGACGGCGCCCGCACGGCCTTCGCCCCGGCGGGGCGGATGGCGGCCGGGGCCGCCTCGCGGCCGGCCAGGCGCTGGGCGCGGGCCGAGCCGGGGTGGTCGTTGGGGTTGGCGGGGGCGGCGGTCATGGGGAACCTGTTCGGTCTCGGTCCGGAGGAAGGGCAACCATCCCATCCCGTGAAGGTGTCAAGGCCTTGCCGATGGCCCGGACGTGTTCGCCAGGACGGCGCGGGGGGGTCTCGGCGGGGAGGTCGGCCAATCCGGTCAACCGCCGAAGGTGAAGAGGATCACGAGGTCCTGGAAGTCGGCGGCACTGGAGCTGACGTCGCTGACGATCTCGAAGAGCAGGATGACCTGGTTGGTGTCGAGGACCATGGTCTGCGTGTACGTGTTGACGTACGGCTGCAGGAAGCCTTCCAAGGGCGCCTGCCCGGCGTACGGCGCCTTGTCGGGCGCCGAGTCGCCCGCCCTCAGGACGAGGACCTGCGGCTCGGCGGGGACCGAATGACGGACGACCGCGCTGCAGCCGCCGCCGGAGAAGGTGGCTTCGATGCCGAGGTTGGCGGCGACAGGGACGGCCGGCAGCGTCACGGTCTCGCCGCCGTTGGGGTTGAGCACCGCGCCGCCGAACAGGATGGAGTAGGTGGCCCCGCCGTCCTGCGTCAAGCGGGCCGTGACCGGGATCCGTGGGCCGCCCGCGCCGCAGGTCACCGCGGAGCCGATGTTGTCGATGCGGACGGGCTGCGTGGTGGTGACGATGACGCCGCCGCCGTTGTTGAGGATGTGGAAGGGCGGCGTCTGCACCAAGAGGTCGCTCATCGAGAAGACATACTCCAGTCGGGAAAGGACCGTGACCTCGACGCGGCCGCCCGTGGCACGGTAGCAGGAGGGGTCGGGGCCGATGATGCACAGCCGCGTCCCGACGTCCCAACTCGTGTGCCCGGCCAGGCCAGGCAGGGAGCCGAGGGGCACGGTCGTCTCCACGCCGTCGATGGACACGACCATCTTGGAGTCCTTGAGGGGGATGTTGTCGGGCCCGGTCGGCGACACCCAGTAGCCGTCGTCCCAGAACGAGGCGTAACCGCCGGAGACCACGGGGTCGTGGTCGCGCCCGGTGCGCAGGTCCTGGGTGGCCAGCCAGTAGGCGGCGACCAGGAGCACCGTGATGCCCACGAGGAGGATGGAGCCGACGACCTCGGAGACGCCGGCCATGTCCGGTCCCCAGTGGCGCCGCGACCGCCGTGCGCCAGGCATAGGCCTCTCTTCTGGCCCTTGAAGGTATATAGCCGTTGGGCGGAAAGGACTAGCCGTCTCGATCCCCCCTATCCCGCCGGCCGGAGTTCCACGGTGGCGTCGCCGGCGTCCAGGTGGATCTGGATGTCGCGCGTGGTGTCGCCCGGCGCCGAGCAGGGGCCGAAGAAGTTCAGGGTGACCGAGGTCGCCGTCGGCAAGAACGGCGGGATGGTGAACTGCGGCGACGAGGTCAGCGTGACGCAGGGCGCGAGCGGCGTGACCGGTGTCTCCGACAGCCCCGCCAAGGCCATCCGTGCGCGCCAGAACTCGGCCCACGCCGCCGGATGCGACGTCGTGAGCGTGATGCTGATGTCCTGCGCCGCGAGGTCGAGCGACTGGCCGGTCCCCGTCGGCGTGAGGGTCACGGTGGCGGCCGGCGCGCCTGAGACGGCGGACGAGCCGCCGACGAGCACCGGGAACGCCCACGCCAGGGCCGACTGCCCGGTCGTCGTGGCCACCGAGAAGCTCGGTGGCCCGACCATGGCAGCGCCGTCGGGCTGGTCGAGCATGAGCGCCCCGTACTCGAACGAGTAGGTCTGCGGCTCCAGGCGCTGGT
>JAXDQQ010000197.1:0-3681 GCA_034667805.1 Thermoplasmata archaeon
GGCTGCGCCGTGATGGAGACGACGGTCGCGCCCTGCCGGCGCCCGAGCTCCGCCGTCATGACGACCGGGTACGTGGTGCCCGTGCCGGACACCAGGATGACGACGTCGTCGCGGGCCACGGGCGCGGTGATGGTCTCTCCCACGACGTAGGTCTGGTAGCCGAGGTGCATCAGGCGGACCGCGAAGGCGCGCGCGACGAATCCCGACCGCCCGCGTCCGTAGAGGAAGACGCGGCGCGCCGGCTGCAGGACGTTGAGGAACGACTGCAGGATGGCCTCGTCGATGCGCAGCGTGGCGCGCGAGGCGGCGATGATGTGGTCCAAGGGGTCGCGCAGGTCCGGCTTCTTGCCCGTGGGGTCGCGCGCGTCCATCGCTCCCTCGCGGCCCGTGGGCATCGCGGACCTAGTCCTCGCCCGCCGCGTCGCCGACGTTCTTCAGGATGGGCAGGCCCGCCTTGGAGTAGCGGACCTCTTTGCCGTCGGGGACCTTGAAGACGATGGCGTAGCCGTCCTTCTTCTCCTTCAGGAAGGCGTAGCGCTCGTCCTTCTTCCACAGCTTGAAGTCGTCCACCTGCACCTGGCGGCGGACCTTCGCGGTGGACTGCTGGACCTTCGGCACCTGGTTCTCCGGCAGGTCCCAGATGGTCTCGCCGCGCCAGCCCTTGTGCTGGATGCAGTACTTGCCCTTGCCGTCGGCCTTCTTCTTGCAGCGCTCGCCGCTCTTGGTGAGGGCCTCGCAGTCGGGCAGGGCGGCCTTGCGGGCGGCCTCGGCCTCGGCCTCGAGGCGCTTCTCCTCCTCGCGGCGCAGGCGCTCGGCCTCCTTCTCGGCCTTGGCGCGCGCGGCGTCCTCGTCCTTGCGGCGGCGCTCCTCCTCGACGGTGCGCTTGCGCTCGTCCTCGCGCTTGCGGCGCTCCTCGGCCTCCTGGCCTTCCTTGATCTCGCGGGCGATGCGGGCGTCGCGGCGCTCCTTGACGCGGTCGAAGACGATGTTCATGTACATCGCGTCGTGCTCGAGGATGGGGCTCGTGGAGATGACGGTGGCCGAGAGCTGGCGGTCCAGCAGGACCTCGCACAGCGGCTCGAACTTCAGGTCGCCCTTCTTGATGGGCAGCCGGTAGCGCGCGTTGCCGTTCTCGTAGTGGATGCCGGTGAAGTGGATCAGGTAGTGCTCGAGGTTGAGCGCCGCCAGGCGGTCGAAGACGGCGGCGAAGTCCTCGGGGTTCTGCAGGATGCCGTTGCCGCGCGCGTGGATGTGCGCGAAGTCGACGACGGGCATGAGGCCCTTGACCCGGTTGCACACGTCGACGACCTCCTCGAGGGAGCCGAAGACGTTGCGCTTGCCCATGACCTCCATGCCGAGGCGGGGCGTCCAGCCCTCGCGCACGAAGGTGTTGCGCAGCTCGCGGACGTTCTTGATGATGCGAGACATCGTCTCCTCCTTGGAGAGCTCACCGTAGAAACCGGGGTGGAAGACGACGGTCTGGGCGCCCATCTCGTGCGCCAGCTTGCCCGTGGCCAGGATCTTGGAGAACGACATCTCGACGTTCTGCTCGTCGCCGGCCAGGTTGATGTAATACGGGGCCTTGACGTGGAGCTGCACGCCGGCCTCCTCCGCCGTCTGGCGGACCTTGACCGCCTCTTCCTCGGTCATGCGGATCCCGCGCACGAACTGGACCTCCATGGCGTCCAGTTCCAGGTTCCGCGTGTAGATGATGCCGTCGCGCACCGTGCGGCCCTTGCACGAGAGCGGGATGCCGGCCGGACCGAAGGTGATCATGGTGCCCCGAGCGTCTCGGCCAAGTCAGGACCTCTTTAAAGGGTTCCAGGAGGCGGAACCCTGCCGACCCCAGGAGGCGAATCAGAACAGTTCTTGAAGGCAGGGACCTTGGTTCGAGGCGACCATGGCCACCGCACGCGCAGATCCGTTGCGCAGCACGCTGGACAACCTCCAGCTCGACCCCCGCAGCGCGGCGGACCGCCCCTACCTCATCGCGATGCTGCGCCGCCTCGGCTACACCGAGCGCGAGATCGACGAGGTCGTCCGCACCGGCAAGATGCCGGACGCGGCCCCCGCCGTCGACGACGGCTTGGCGCCCGCCCGCGACTTCAAGCTGGTCGTCCCGACGGGCGGCTCGCGCTTCGCCCTCGACAACGTCGGGACCGGCTCGGCCGACGCCCCCTTCGAGGACCTCGAGCGCGTCGAGTTCGAGGACCCCGCCAACGACGTCGTCTTCGAAAGCGTCGGCGCCGGCGAGGAGCTCGAGTGGCAGGACACGCAGGACCAGGCCGGCGCCCCGGACGAGCGCGCAGGCGAGGGCCTGGAGGAGATCCCGGTCGCGCCCGTCACCGCCCAGGGCGAGGACGTGTCGCTCGAGGAGGCCGGCTTCCAAGAAGGCTCCATCGACACGTTCGGCAACCCGGACGCCGTGGGCGCCCGCGCCAAGACACGCGTCCGCGTCCGCCGCATCCGCGCCGGCTCCAAGGAGGAGGCCGAGCGCAAGGTCGCCGGTGGCGGCCGCAGCGTCATCAAGTCCGTCCCCGTCGACATCGTCGAGCGCTGGGGGCCCGGTGGCGAGAAGGCCAAGGGCCCGAAGAAGGAGGGCTAGTCCATGGCCCAGCTCGCCGACCAGGAGAACCGCATCAAGCTCAAGGTCCAGCAGGACCCGACGCCCATCAGCCTGCAGGACCAGGTCGACCTCAAGGCCAAGATCAAGGTCGAGGTCGAGACCCACCTCACCGGCCTCGGCATGGCCGGCGTCGTGACCCTCGCCATCGGCGCCCTGTGCGTCGTCATCGGCAGCATCTACCTCGCCGTCAGCTATCCTGACAACGGCTGGAGCGGCCCCGCCCAGCCCTTCTCGGACTCGCACTACGACACGGTGCGCGCCATCGTCCTCCTTCTCGGCTTCGGCGTCACCTGCCTCATGCTGGGCACGTCGATGTTCTTCTACGGCCGCACGGTCCTCGGCTCCGGAGGGCTCGAGCAGTTCGAGTCTGAGGAGACCCTCGGGAGGGGCGCCTGATGGCCCGCAAGTCCACCAAGCGCGTGCCGCAGCGCCGGCCCTCGCCGAAGGCGGCCCCCGTGCCGCGCAAGGCGAAGCCCGCCCCGAGGCGCGCCGCCCCGAAGGCCGCCCCGGCCCCGCGCGCGGCGCCGCGCCGCGTCACCGGCAAGCGCGAGGACTCCGGCTACGTCGCGACGATCCTGCAGCCGCAGCGCGACTACCTCGTCATCTACGAGGAGCCCGACCCTGACGGCCTGTCGCACGACGACTCGCTGCTCTTGGACATCGACGCCGGGCAGCCCGTGAGCCTCGGCGAGGTCGACCTCGAGCAGAAGCTCGACCTCGAGCTCTCCAACAACACGAACGCCACCGGCACCGTCGGCTTCGCCCTCGCCTGCCTCGGCGCCCTCGTTGCGATCATCGCCTGCATCATGTTCGCCGTCTCGTACCCGGACCCCTGGTACACGACGTCCGGCCGCCTGTCCGGCACCAAGATGATCCCCGGCACTCTCATCGTCGGCGTCCTGGGCGCCCTCACGATGCTGGCCGGCGTCATCCTGACGCACTACGGCCGCCGCATCCAGGCCCGCGGCAACCTGAGCCGCATGCGCATCGTGGAGAAGTCGTTCCAGCCGCGCGTGGGCCTCGGAGACGAATTTTAGCGTCAGCCCATCGAGTCG
>JAXDQQ010000198.1:0-6595 GCA_034667805.1 Thermoplasmata archaeon
ACGCCGCCGACCCCAAGGGCGCGCGCACGCTCGACATCGAGGATTTCGTCGAGCTGGACCAGATCGACCCGGCGTACTTCGACAAGCCGTACTACATGGTCCCCGACAAGAACGCCCACAAGGCGTACGCCTTGCTGCTGGCCGCCCTCGCCAAGTCGCAGAAGGTCGGAGTGGCGCGCATGGTCATGCACTCCAAGGAATACCTCGTGGCCATCCGCGCCATGAAGGGCGTCCTGATGATGGAGACCATGCACTTCGCCGAGGAGGTCGTCCCGCCCGAGTCCATCGCAGACGAGGTCAAGGTCGACGACGTCGCCGTCGACAAGCGCCAACTGGAGCTCGCCCAGCAGATCATCGACTCCCTGTCGCGCGACTTCGAGCCGGAGAAGTACGAGAACCACCACCGCAAGCGCCTTTTGGAGCTCATCGAGCAGAAGGCCGAGGGCAAGGAAATCGTCGTCGAGCCCGACGTGCCGGTCTCCGTGCGCACCGCCGACTTGCTGGGCGCCTTGGAGAAGAGCCTGGCGCACGCCAAGACCAAGTCCGTGGCGCGCAAGGAGCCCAAGGCCAAGCCGGTCGCCCACGCGCGCAAGCGCGGCTCGGCCTGAGGACGCCATGGCGGCTCCGAGGGCGCGCTACCCGCTGACCATCGAAGGCCGGCAGGTCGACCTCACCAATCCGGACAAGGTGTTCTACCCTGAGACCGGGTTCACCAAGGCGCAGGTCGTCGACTACTATGTCCGCGTCGCGCCGGCCTTGCTGCCTCACCTGGAGGACCGCCCGCTCAGCCTGAAGCGCTACCCGCACGGCGTCGGGGGCGCGTACTTCTACCAGAAGCAGGCGCCGGAGCACAAGCCCGACTGGCTCAAGACGACGCCCGTGTGGAGCGAGGAGCGCGACGACGACATCGACTACTGCCTCGCCAACGACCTGCCCAGCCTCGTGTGGCTCGCCAACGCGGCGGACCTCGAGATGCACACGTTCATGCACAAGTGGCAGGACCTCACCCGGCCGACGCAGGTCGCCTTCGACCTCGACCCCGGCCCTGGCGCCGACGCGCTCACGTGCGGCAAGGTCGCCCTGATGCTCAAGGAGCGGCTCGACGCGAAGAAGCTCAAGTCGTTCGTCAAGGTCTCCGGCTCCAAGGGCGTGCAGATGCACGTCCCGGTCAACACGCCCTGCACCTACGAGGACACCAAGCGCGTCTCGAAGGGCCTGGCCTTCGAGCTGGCGAAGGAGTTCCCCAAGGAGGTCACGGCCCTCATGCGCAAGGAGCTTCGCGAGGGCAAGGTCTTCATCGACTGGAGCCAGAACGACGAGCACAAGACGACGGTCTGCGTCTACTCGATGCGCGGCACGCCGACGCCGAGCATCGCCGCCCCATTGACGTGGGATGAGCTGACCGACGCCGTGCTGTCCGAGGACATCAAGCGGCTCAGGTTCACGCCGGAGAAGGTCCTTGCCCGCGTCAAGAAGATGGGGGACCTGTTCGAGGACGTCGAGACGCTGAAGCAGAAACTGCCGAAGGGCTGACCAATCGACGGACCGACCGAACCGCGGAGCTCGCGGAAACCCGCGGAGGCGCTTGTTCCGCGTGCGTCCGCGAGATCCGCGGTCCGTCGTTGGGCAGGCGTCAGTGCACGACGTCAAGCGTCATCGTGGACACGGCCACCGAATCCACTTCCGCCGCCGTGATCGGGAGCGGCTTGTACTGGAACCCGGTGTAGAGCGCCAGCTCCGCCGTGAGGCTCGCCGGCTCGACGTCGGCGCCGGCTTGCACCATCACGAGCTCCAACGGCGTGTAGAGGCCGGAGTTGCCCGGCGGAAGCACGCCCTGCGCCTGGTCGAGGCCCTGCCCGAGGGCGACGACCTGGTTCCACGAGCCGCGGTTGACCATCGGGATGCGGTCCGGGTTCGCACCGCCGATGGCGGTGAACTTCGACTCGTGGATGGGGATGCGCCAGGCCGCCGGGTCGCTGCCGATCTCGCCAAGGGCGTCCTTGAGCGCGCCGACCATCTGTTGCGCGCAGGTCTCCTCGCCGGGCGTGCCGACGTCGTCGCACCACTTGTGCGAGGTGCGGCCGTTGAGCGCGTCGATGAGCGTGGACTCCTTGTTGTCGTGGCGGCCGTGGTCGCCGGCGTGAGGGTCGCTCGACATCGTCGGGTCGAGGACGATCGTCGGGGTCGTGTCGCCCAGCTCGTCGACGAAGACGCGGCGCTGCAAGGCGAGGCGCGCCTCGTCCCAGACGGCGTGGCCCGGGTCGTCGTACTTGCCGTCGGCGTCGTCGTCGCGCCACGGGTAGTCGGCGGCTCCCCACGCCTCGAGCGCATCGGCCAGCGGGGCGAGCGAGGCGTCGCCGGAGTCGCGGGCGGCCTTCACCAGCAAGGGCGCGGAGTGGCGCGCGAACGGGTCGTGCGTCGCCGCCGCCTGCAGGATGTCCGCGACGTCTCGCCACGCGAGCGGAGTGTCCTGCGCCAGGCGTTGCGTGACGAAGTGGTCCAGGAGCTGCACGCGGTGGACGGAGCCCCAGTTCTGCAGGCCGTCGCCGGTGCGCCAGCCCTTGGCGGGCGCGTTGTTCCACTGCGCGACGTATCCTGTTGAGGGATTCGTGATGCTGGTCTGCAGGCCAAGGCCGACGGCCTCGCCGCGCCAGCCGTAAGCCGAACCCGCCAGCGCCGGGAAACGCGGGTCGAGCGACGGGTCGCGCAGCGGCACGTCGCCGGTGTGGAAGTAGGCGATGCCCTCGGGGCCGGCGTACAGGTAGTTGAAGGTGAACGGGAACGTCGCCAACTGGCCCTTGAAGCCCTCGAGGTCCGTCGTGCGGGCGAGTCCGAGCCACTTCCAGGCGCCGTCGAGCTCCTTGCCGCGCGTCGTCGTCTTCTGCGTCCACGCCAGGCCGGCCTCGGGGTCCCACGAGACGACGGGCATGCCGCGGATGCGGCAGACCTCCTGCACGAGGACCTGCGGGGGCGCGTCCGGCCCCGAGGCGTTGGGCAGCGAGCGGTGGACCTCGAACCGGCACTCCATCGGTTCGGAGACGCCATCCCACAGGTAGCGGTGGTCGTCGGCGGGGTCGAGCTGCACGACGACGGTGTCCACCTGGTCGTCGGCGCCGGAGGTCACGGACCAGGCGAACGTCGGCGTGCGGCCGATGACGATGCCGGGCGCCGAGGTGACGCCGATGCCGACGGCGTCGTAGCCGGCGCCGTGCAGGCCGATCTGGTACGGCACGGGCGGCTTGTAGTAGCCCATCTGCGGGCCGCCGAACATGATGGGCTGCCCGGTGGCCGTGTGCTCGGCGCCGATGAGCAGCGCGTTCGAGCCCCACTTGAAGTCCTCGAAGAGTCCGTAGCCGCGGTGGCCGTCGAGGCCGAAGCGCGGCGGGACGGGAAGGTCGGCGGGGATGCCGAACGGGACCGCGCCGCGGCTGGCCAGCGCCTCGTCGATCTGTTGAGCGGGCACTTGGGACAAGAGCGGGACGGATTCGCAGCCCGCCACCTGCTTGTCCGCGGCGGGGATGCTGGTGTAGGCGTCGTCCACGCGTGCCCACGAAAGGTCGGCGAAGGCGGCGTGCGCGGCCTCGCGGCTGCCCAGCGACTCCGCCATGGCGGCGAGCTTCTGCGCGTGCGCGAGCTCCTCCCCGCCGCCGACGCCGAAGTAGCCGATGAGGTAGTCGATGGATGCGATGGAGTCGTACGGCGTCCACGGCTCGGGCACGCGGCCCAGGGCGGGGAACTCGGCGGGCAGTCCGTCGTGCGCAATGGCCTCCGCCATGTAGCGGTTGACGCCGTCGGCGTAGGCCTGCAGCGCGTCCTTGATGGCGGGCTCGGCGTCGTCGAACTGCGCGCGGATCTCCTCGGGGGTGTAGAGGTCGCGGCGGACCGCCATGTCGCTGGCGAGCTGCCCGGAGCCCGCCACCAGGGCCGAGTCGCCGTAGCCGACGTGGCGCAGGACGTCGAGCTGGAACAGGCGGTCGCGGGCCTGCACGTAGCCGTTGGCGTAGAACAGCGTGTACGTGTCGTCGGCGTAGATGTGCGACACGCCGTACGCGTCGGTCTTGATGGTGGCCTGCGTGGGGAGCTGGCCGCTGCCGACCGGAAGCGTGACCGGGGTCGAGGCCGCCACAGGTGTCACGTTCGCGGCCACGGGCGCGGCGCCGAACCGTTCTTTGCTCGAGCCGACGCCGACGACGGCGGCGCCCAAGGGCGCGCACGGGTCGCCGGGCGCGGAGGCGCTCGAGTCCGGCAGAGCCGTGAACGACGGCACGACGAGGGCCGGCTCGTGGTCCTTGACGTCGTCCTTGCCGCCGTCGAGGCAGCCGGCCACGAGGGAGGCCAGGAGCAGGGTCGCCAGGAAGGCGCGCCAGGAGCCGGACATGCCAGGTCAGCCCAGGGTGGACCTATCAACCTTGTTGGGAGGGCTGCATCTGACCAGGAGGGCGGGTCAGCCTTGGCGCTGGGGAGGCGTCGGCGGAGGGGCCTTGGCCCGCGCCATGTGGGCGTGGCCGGCGCGGGCGGCGTCGAACTCGTCGTGGATCTCTCCCACGAGTTCCTCGAGGAGGTCTTCCACCGTGCAGATGCCGACGTTGCGGCCGTCGGCCTCCTGGATGACGGCGAGCAGCTTGTGCTCCTTCTGCATGCGCACGAGCAGGCGGTCGGCCGGCAGGTCGGCGGTGGCCACGAGCACGCCGCGCAGCGCGGTGGTCACGGGCGTGCGGTCGAGCTGCAGGTCGGTGAAGCGCAGCAGGTCGCGCACGTGCACACATCCAAGGACGTGGTCGAAGTCGCCGTCGACGACGAGGATGCGCGTGCGGCCTTCCTTGGCGGCCATCTCGGCCGCCGCCGACAGCATCGACTCCTTGGGGAGCCAATGCACCTGGTCGCGCGGCGTCATGATCTTGTGGACGTCGGTCTCCGTGAAGTCGAACAGTTCCTTGATGATGCGCGCCTCGAACTTCGCGACGTCGCCGGACTCGACGCCGAGGCTGACGAGCATGTTGATCTCGTCGGCGGTGATGTAGGGCGCCTCACCCTGCACCTTGACGCCGAACAGGCGCGCCAGCCCCTTGGCCACGGCGGCGGACAGCGTGATGACTGGCTTGAGGATCGTCTCGACGAGGCGGAGGGGACGTGCCAGCCGCATGGCCCACAGCAACGGGTTCTGCACGGCGAGCGTCTTGGGCGTCAGCTCGCAGAAGACCAGGACCGCGATGGTGACCGCGACCGCGGCGATGAGCGTCGCCCAGCTGGAGAACAGCTGCTCCGCGATGACGGTCCCGAGCGCGGCGGCGGCGATGTTGACGATGGTGTTGCCGACCAGGACGGTCGACAGGATGCGCTCGGGGTTGTCGAGCATGCGGTCCACCAGGGCGGCGCGGGCGGACCCCTCGGCCGCCTTGCGGCGGACCTCGAGGCGCTGCACGCCGATGAAGGAGGTCTCGCTGATGGAGAAGAACGCGGACGCGCCCAAGAGCCCGACGAGGACCACCAGCTCGACCACGACCTGGGCGGGAAGCACGACGAACTTGCCACGACGGCCCAGGCTTAAGGCTGACCACCTTGGGCAACAGGAAGCGAGGTTGTATTCTGGCCGGCTTGCGGCGACCGCGCAATCGTTCCGGGGAAAACGACGCGGCGCCGGTCCTGTTTCATGGCCAGGCAACGCCTTCCGACGACGACTCCGACGGCCACGACTACAACCTGATGGAGAATGGCGCGCGAAGCGCGCCGGGCGGCGCTCCGCGCCGCCATGCTCTAGGTTCATGAGGGCCAAGCCGTGGACATCGCCCACGCCCACGACGCCGACGGCGGAAGGAGTTGCACCGCGTCCGGGGAATCGAGCGGGCCCTGACGAAGGGAATCGAACGCCTACCGCTCGTCCGGCACGTTCACGATGGCTTTCTCCAGGACCGTCTTGAGCACGACCATCGTGTTCGTGCGCTGGATGTGCGCCAGGCTCAACGTCGTCTTGACGAGGTCGTCGAGGTCCTCGCGGTCGCGCAGCCGCACGAGGACGAGGCCGTCCCATTCGCCGGTGACGTCGTACACGCCGAAGATGCGCGGGTCGCTGGAGATCTTCTCGTGCACGGAGCGCACGAAGCCCTTGTCGATGCGCAGGCCGATGACGGCGGTCAGTGTCCAGCCCACGATCTCCGGGTCGACGAGCGCGGTGTAGCCGCGGATGACCTTGTCCGCCTCCAGGCTGCGAATGCGGCGGTTGACCGTGGCGAGGCTGAAGCCGGTGCGCTCGGCGAGCTCGCGGTGGCTGGCCCGCCCGTCGGCGAGGAGCTCCTGCAGCAGGGTCCGGTCCTGCGCGTCCAGTTCCCGCGCCTCCTTGACGGGAGGGGCCGCTTTCGCGACAGGTGTCGCATTCGCCATGGCGCCGGGGACACAAATGGGACGTTTGAGCCTGTTGCCGCGACCGGATGACCTTTCCTTCTCATGCAAGGGGTCGTTTCCTGTGCATCTGAACCCTTATCAGGAGAGAATGATGAGGAGTGAACCATGCCTGGGAGGGGTCCGTCGTTGGACCTGGTCACCGGACCAGGCGGCGGGCCCGAGGGGAGGATGACAACCATGGTCGTGTTCGCTGAAT
>JAXDQQ010000199.1:0-5034 GCA_034667805.1 Thermoplasmata archaeon
TGTCCGCGGACAAGATGCACAAGCTCCTGGACGAGGTCCTGCCCCACCTCAAGTTCGGCGAGACCTTCCGCCGCAAGGCCAACATCGACGGCATCGTGGTCGAGCTCATCACCAACTCGCGCCACCAGTACGAGTTCTGGACGGAGAACTGGCACAGCGTCGGCGACCACGTCAAGCCGCACGGCCACCTCTACTCCATCGTCGGCGTGCCGAACCACAAGGTCCACGCCTACTACTGCCCCAGCCTCGACACGGCCCTCTTCGTCAACACCGACTACTACGGCCAGTGCAAGTCGTGGGCCCTCGGCCTCGCCGCCGTCGTGCTCGAGCGCAAGTTCGACACGCACTCCATCCACGGCGCCGCCGCCGAGGTCGACGGCAAGGGCATCGTCATCATCGCGCCCACCGGCACCGGCAAGACCACGCAGGTCAACCGCCTGATGCAGCACCCGACGGGCAAGGTCATCGGCGACGACTGGATCTACATCCACCACCCCACGGGCATCGGCAAGGCCGAGAAGCTCAACGTCTACCAGCCCGAGGTCGCCCTCTACGTCCGCACGGAGAACGCCGAGAACGAGCCGTGGCTCATCCCGACCTTCGACCGCTGCAAGGTCGAGAACGTCGTGCGCGAGGAAGGCAAGTGCGAGTCCCCGTCGTGCCAGAAGGGCCACTGCATGTTCAAGCAGGGCTACCCGTACTGCTACTGGGGCTTCGGCAACTCCCGCGCCCTCCTGCCCCGCGAGTGGATGATGGGCCCGGAGCGCGTCAAGGACGAGACCCGCATCGACCTCATCGTGCTCCTGCGCCGCGACGACAAGGAACCCTCCGTCGTCGAGCTCAACGAGGACTCCCTCGTCAAGCTCCTGCAGGAAGGCCGCACCCTCATCCGGCCCGGAGCGGGCCCCCGCGAAAAGTGGGGCACCTACGCCTCCGAGCCCTGGTACAACCCGTACCTCCTCGCGCCCGACCAGAAGCGGCAAGAGGAGTTCTTCCGCAACGAGGCCCGCCGCGCCATGTGCGTCGTGCTCAACACGGCGCACCAGAGCATCGACGAGACGTACCGGCTCATCTGCCAGTTCGCCGGCGTCAAGGCCTAGGCCTAGTCGCCCTCGGCGGGGGTCGCGACCCAAGGCCGCAGCCATGCTGGCGAGTCGTACGCCGCCAGGACGACGAGGGCCATGCTCAGGCCGAGGAACCGGTTGAACACCTGGAGGTACTCCGACCCGAAGGCCTCGCGCTGGCCGGCGAGGACGGCCACGATCCACCAGGTGATGACGGCCAAAGCGACCAGGGTGATGCGGTTGCGCTGCGGGCGCTGCGACGGGGCGAGTCGCCTGGGCACGGCCATGGCCGCGATGGACAGCCCGACCGGCGGCAGGATGAGCAGCGCGACGCTGAGCAGGTTCACCCACGCAGGCGACTCGTGGGCGTACACGAGGTCCGTCCTCCAGTCGCCGACGTAGACCCCGACCGGGTCGTTGGCGTAGAGGGTCCCGATGAGCAGCATGCCGTAGGCGGCGTAGAACACCAGGAGGGTCCGGAAGGGCGCCCGGCCGCGAACCAGGACGAGCAGGTAGTGGACGAGGCCGAGGAGCGCCGCCGCGAGCAGCAGCCGCTGCAGGATGGAGTACGTCGACTGCAGCCACAGGTCGGTGGCGCCGAAGGCCGCGGCCGCGATGAACGAGGCGCCCAGCAGGATGTTGACGCCGGTGGCGAGCCACCACAGGGCGAACATCCGCAGGGGGAGGCGGGCCTCGGGCGGCGTGGGCCGCCTGTAGAAGGCGAGGCCGACGTGGAGGTAGACCGCGGCCGCCGTCGCGGCGACCAAGGCCGCCACGGCCAACGTCGGGTGCGTCAGCCCGGCCATGCCGCACGACCGGCCTGCCACGATATCAACTAGTGGAAACCCCCAAGGGCGGGCGGCGGGAAACCCCAAGAAGGCCCCTCGGCCTGGCAGTCGCATGCACAAACTAGTGGTCTTCACCCTGCTCCTGGCGTCCCTCGTCGCGGGATGCTTCGGCGGCGGCGAGCACGAGGCGACGCCCCAACCGGTCGGCGCCGCCCTGCCCGACGCCGCCACGGTCGCCGTGTACCACCGTGCGCCGACCATCGAGCACCCCGAGGTGCGGGCCGTCATCCCCGCCGTGGCCGACACCGCCCTCGTGCCGGTGGGCGCGGCGCGCTACCTGCCGGTCTCGACGTTCGAGCCGTCGCTCGGCTCCGACCCGGACGGCTGCCTGTTCATGACGAACTTCCACGGCACCGGCACGGGCACCCGCATCTACATGTCGTGTGACCAGGCCGCCACGTGGGCCGAGATCGGGCCCTCGCTCGGCGTGGGCACGACGCCCTGCTTCCCCAACTCGAACGACCCCTTCGTGCACGTCGACCGCGACACCGGCCGCGTCTTCGCCAGCGACCTGCACGCCCTCGTGTCGAGCACGCTGCACTACACGGACGACAAGGGCGCGACCTGGCAATGCAACCCCGGCGGCGGCGGGACCCCGCCCGGCGCGCACGACCACCAGAGCATCTCGACCGGGACGCCGCGCATGCTGCAGACGGTGGGCTACCCGAACATCGTCTACTACTGCATCAACCGCGTCGCCGACACCGCCTGCTCGTCCAGCCTCGACGGCGGCATCGGCTTCGGGCCGCTGGTCACGGTGTACCCGGGCATCGAGTCGCCCGGCGAAGGCCAGCCGCCCACGCTCTGCGGCGGCCTGTCTGGTCACGGCGAGACGGACCATGCCGGCCGCCTCCTCGTCCCGAAGGGCCAATGCGGCCACCCGGAGGTCGCCGTGTCGGAGAACGACGGCCTGACCTTCAGCCGGGCCATCGTCAGCTCCGAGACCGGCGTCATGGGCCACGAGGTCCGCGTCGTCGCGGACGCGGCCGACAACCTGTACGCCTTCTACATCGGCACGGACGGCCTGCCGTACCTCGGCCGCTCCACCGACCACGGGCAGTCCTGGGACCAGCCCTGGATGGTCGCGCCCCCGGGCGTCACCGCGGCCTCCTTCCCCGCCGTCTCCGCCGGGGCGGACGGCAAGGTCGCCGTCGCCTACATCGGCATCACGGACCCCGAGGGCTACGACGCCGACCCGGAGGACATGGCCTGGAACGCCTACGTCACGGCGACCGACGACGCATTGGCGGCCGACCCGCTCTTCGCCACCGTGCAGGCCAACCAGCCGGGCGACCCCATCGCCCGCGGCGTGTGCGGCAACTCGCGCTGCGGCGGCCTGGGCGACTTCATCGACATGACCGTCGACCCCGAGGGGCGCCCGTGGGCCGCCTTCGCCGACATGTGCCGCGCCGACTGCCTGAAGGCCGACGCCACGGAGAACGACGGCGGGACCGTCGGCTTCGTGGGCACCTTCCTGCAAGGCTACTCGCTTGCGACCGGCCAGCCGCTGCCCCGGCTGGCCGAGCTCCCGGTCCCGGAACCGGCGACCTAGCGCAACAAGCCTCATCTTCCCGGCGCGCCCCTGCGACGCCGATGCGATCCCCGGAAGGCCTGGCGCTTGCGATGGCCCTCTTGCTCTTGGCCGGCTGCGCGCAAGGCGGCGGCACGACCGCAGGGACCGAGGCCGCCGCGGCGGACACCGGCATCCTCCAAGGCATCGTCGTCGACGACGCCATCCGGCCCCTGGCCGGCGTCCGCATCGAGCTCGACGGCGACGTCAACGGGACGAGCGACGCGGCCGGTGCGTTCCAGTTCGGGGGCGTTCCGCCGGGAGCACACGTCGTCCGCGCCACGAAAGCCGGCTTCTCCGACACGGTCGCGCAGGCCGACGTGCGCGCCGGCGAGGCCACGCCGCTGTTGAAGCTGGTGCTCATCACCGACCTGTCCACGCTGGCCTACGCGGAGACGCAGGCCATCGAGGGCTACGTCGAATGCGGCATGTACGGCGCGTCGTTCCGCTACGCCACCTGCGGCACGGGAAACGTCGCCTCGCTCATCGCCTGCAGCACCGCCAACGTCTGCCTGGGCAACGTCACCGAGGACCGCTACATCGTCGTGCAGCGCTTCGCGCAGCAGCCCGATTTCCTCGTGGCGGAGGTCGTCTGGACGGCGACGCAGGACCTGGGCAAGGAGATGCAGGTGTACATCGGCACCGCGACCCCGGAGGACCTGGCGGCCGCCTCGACGAACGACTACAACGGCACGATCGGGCCGTCGCCGCTCTACGTCACGATGGACAAGACGATGCTCGTGGACTCGAAGCTGGGCTTCGAGGCGATGTTCCTCTCGCAGACGTTCGCGGCCCCCACCCTCAAGCCCTGCGAGTTCGGCGCCTGCGGCGTCGGCCTCGTGGTCCAGCAGCGCTTCACCTACTACCTGACGTCGTTCTTCGGCTTCGAGCCGGAGAAGACGAGGCGGTTCGTGAGCGACGGACCGCCGCTGCCGCCCGCCTGACGCCGTCTGACGCGCGCCCCATACCGCCTGGCCACGGATTTCACGGATTCCACGGAGTCCGTTTCCGTGAGCTCCGTGCAATCCGTGGCCCGGGGGGAGGGGGGGGCGTCGTTCAGGCCAGGATGGCGTCCAGCTCGGGCCGCCGCACGACGTGGTCCTGCGGGCCCGGGTGGCGGATGACGATGCTGGCGGCCGCCATGCCCCAGCGCAGCGCCTGCTCCATCGGGCGGCCCTGCGCCAGGGCGGCGTACCAGCCGGCGCGCACGGCGTCCCCGGCGCCCGTCGGGTCGACGACGCGCGCCGTGGGGATGGCCGGCACCTGCGCTGGCTTGCCCTTGGCGCGGTACAGCGTCGCGCCCTTCTCGGAGCGCGTGACGACGACGGTGTCGACGTGGTCGAGGAACTGCTCGGGCGCGCCGTAGCCGAGGAAGTCGCAGGCGACGCGCAGCTCCGCCTCGTTGACGAACAGGGCGTCGCACAGGCCGAGCATGCCCTCGAAGCTGCGCGCGTCGTACTGGAACGTGATCTCCTGCCCCGGGTCGAGGGCGACCTGGACGCCCGCCTTGCGCGCCGCGTCGGCGATGCCGGCGTACGCCAGCGGGTCGCCG
>JAXDQQ010000200.1:0-2739 GCA_034667805.1 Thermoplasmata archaeon
CAGGGCCGGGCCCGGGCGCGGCAGGAGCGGGCGCCGCGGGGGCCGGCGCCGGAGCCGGGGCGGCCGGCGCCGGCGCGGCCGGCCCGGAGCCGCCGCCCCCGAGGGGAGGGACGCCCAAGGCATAGGAACTCGTGTGGTCGGTGACGAAGGTGGCCTGGTCGCCGGCTGCGTCGAGCCGGTACGAGAAGACGTGCAAGTCGTCCTCTGGGTCGGCCCCGGGGATGACGCCGCCTGGCCCGTACGCCAGGAGGTCCCGCCAAGTGGAGCCCGTCCAATAGTAGGCGCGCAGGTAGGGTTCCCACCCGCCGAGGGCGGTCGGGTCGTAATCGAGGGTGATCGTCACCTGGTCGCATTGGCCGGGCGCAGGGCCGCCAATGAACGAGACGAAGAGCACGCCAGTGCCTGCCAGCGGACCGAAACCGTCGTCCAACCCGAGTGGGCCGCCGGCGAGGACGACGAAGCCATCGAAGTCGGCGCCCGCCCCGTCCACCCCCACGGCGCACGTGAGGGTGCCGTAGGGATCCAACGCCATGCTCACGTTCCCGCCCGGATCGACGTGGCCCGTGAAGGGCACGGCGTCGATGGCATGGACCGTCCGCTGGACCATGCGCGTGAAACCAGTGGCGTCCCGCGTCGTGAGCCTCACCGGGAAGTCGCCGATGGTCTCGTACGCGTGCAAGACCGCCCCCTCCGTCGAGTCGGCGCCGTCGCCGAACGTCCAAGCGAACGTGAGGGCGCCGCCTCCACCGAACGAGTCCTCGGTGAAGAGCAGCGGCTCGCCCACCTGCACGCGGATGGGGTCCAACAGCTCGCCTCCGCCGCCATCGCCCCCTTCGCCGTCGCCGCCTTCACCATCCTCGAGCAGGAGAGCGTCACATTCGCAGGGCCCGTCGAGGAAACCCTCCTCGACCCGGAACCGTGACGTCAGCGCGGCCGCGACGACGTGGACGGCCGCTTCGGCGGAGGCCAGCTCGGTCTCACCGTCGCCGTCGAGCACGACGGCGGTCACGTCGCGGTCTCCCGGCGAGGTCCACCGGTGCTCGGCCTCGTCGTCGCCGTCGTCGTCCGTGACGCCGTCGCCGAACGACCACGTCAGGCCTGCGTCCTGCGGGAACGTGCCCGACGCGATGGCCTGGAAGCGTCCCTTCTCGTTGACGCGGAGGCTGCGCTCTGGCGGGTCGATGGCGAGGTCTGGAGGCGCCCCAAGGGCGAGGCACCCGCTGAACTCGCTGCCGGCCGTGTCCGCTCCTTCCCCGTCGTAGAGGGCGAGCGCCGTGAGCGCGCCATCCTCGGGTAGGGACGCCACGTCGGCCACGATCTCGAACCCCATTTCGGTGCCAACCTCGGATCCGAAGAGGCCGGTGGAGCCGAGCAACGTGCGGCCTTCGCCGTGCCCGGAGGCATCGCATTGCGGCACGTGGTAGAGGAGGATGGTGAGGGAGCGGCCGGCCTCCACGAAGGCCCGCCCGGCCACGACTGTCTCGCCGTCGGCGTCGACCAGGCCGTCGAGTTCGGGGAAGTTGAGCAGGAAGGACGGGCCGTCGTCGGAATCGTCCGCGTCGTTGCCGGTGACGGCGGGGGCGTCGGCCGGTTCGCCGTCCGCCTTGAGGTCGATGCCGAGGCCGCCGTTGCCGTCGATGCTGTTCAGGCCCGTGGCGACCTCGTCGTCGGCGCCGAAGACGGCGACTCCCGCCAGTTCGTTGGGGACGACCGACCCTTCGACGTCCAGCCCGATCGTGTTCCCGACGACGATGACGCCTTGGGCGCCGTCGACGGCGACGCCGTTGCCGCCGTTGCCGGCGATGAAGTTGCTGCGCGCCCAGCCGAGGTCGTCGCCGGGGAACGCGCCGACCCGGCCTCCCACCGCTCCGATGTCCTGGATGCGCACGCCGTCCAACCCGTTGCCGAGCGGGGTCGTCCCGTCGGACGCCAGGCCGATGAGGTTTCCCGCGATGTCAACCGGGCCGGCTGGCATGGCGTCAAGGCCGGGTCCGACGAGTGCGATGCCGTGGCCCCCGTTGGCGGACACGACGTTGCGGCCGGTCCGGCTTCCGTCGCCGACCTGGACACCAGAGCCGCCCTCCGCGTGCAGGCCGTCGCCGCAGTTCGGGTGTGCCGTGGACCCATCGGCCTCCGTGCCGATGAAGGTCCCGAGGATCGAGACGCCGAAGGCGCCCTCGACCAGGATGCCATCCCCGGCGAATCCGCCGATGGCCAGGCCGCGCACGCTGGAGCCGTTGCTGCCGGCGGCGAAGTGCAGGCCTGGTGCGATCTCGGACGTGGAGCAGTCGGCGCCGCCGGAAAGGTGGACGGCCAGCACGGCGCTCGTCGAGCCTTCGTCCTCGTTCTCGGCGCTTCCCGGCTGCGTGTAGCCATCGATGGCCACCGTGTCCGTGATGCTGGGCAGGGGCGTGCCAGGGGCGATCGTGGCCACACCGGCCGTGTCGATGGAGAACGTGATGGAGTCTGGGCCGGCGTAGCCGTTGGCTTCTTCGATGGCCGCCCGCAACGTGCAGCCGCCCCCGGTCGTCGCGCAGAAGCCGTCGCCGACGGATGCGTCGCCCTCGTCCGAAGCCAGGGTCACGACGAACGGCGGGCCCGGCGAAGGAGGCTCAGGACCGCCGCTCTGGGCGAGCGCCGCCGGCAAGGACCCGAGCCCGCCGCCGGCGGCCAGCGCGGCCACGAGAAGGGCGGTTGCAAGGCGGGCGGCCAAGCGCACCACGCCAAGCGTGTGGCCTT
>JAXDQQ010000201.1:0-6843 GCA_034667805.1 Thermoplasmata archaeon
CCTCGCTCCGTTCTTCACCCGCCTCACAAAAGAGCAAGCCCTCGAACATCCGCGCCGGAAGCAGATCTTCGAGTACATCCAGCGGCACCCAGGCGCCAACTTCCGTGAAGTCGCCCGTAATACCGGAATCGCAGCTGGAACGGTGAGGCATCACCTCAACGTCCTCGAACGGTCCGGCCAAGTCGTCGAACACGCGCACGGCAGCACCGTCCGCCTCTTCGAGAACCACGGGAAGTTCGACCAGAACTGGTCCGACCTCGTGCTGCTGCGCGAGCCCGCTCTCGGCAAGCTCCACGATTGGCTGAAGACGCATCCGAACTCGCCGCAGAAGGCAGTGCTGGAGGCCATGGAGGTCGAGAAGTGGAGCCGCAGCACGACGCAGCATCGCCTGTCGCGCCTCGTCGATGGCGGCGTCGCCTCGATCCGCCTCCAGGGCCGGCTCAAGATGTACTCCATCATCGAAAAGCCGGTCTCGGCCAAGCCGCCGGGCCTTGCCGCAACCGTGGGCGCCGCATCTGCTTAGTGGACACGCCGGGGCCTGTCCACAACCGTTAAGCCCGCGGCCCCACCGTTGCCGGGCATGAAGCCCGCCGTCCGCCCTCTCCTGATGGCCAGCCTCCTTGCTGCAGCCCTCCTCGCCGGTTGCGGCAACGGCGGCGACGACAACGGAGGCGGCGGCTACTCGGCGGATTCGCCGTGGCCCATCACGCCGAGCTACGCCAACCCGGCGCCCGCGTCGGTGACGAAGCTCGAGCCCGTGGCGCGCCTGGCGCAGGCGGACGGCACGCCTTGGCCCACGGGCGGCGGCAACTACGTCCTCGGCGACTACGTCTTCGGCTCGGCCCTGGGGTCCGGCTTCTTCATCGCCGACGTGAAGGACCCGACCCACCCCGTCCTGCTGTACAACGCCTCGGAGCCCGACGGCGAGACGCCCTTCGCCCGCAAGGCCGAGGTCATCGCCCATCCCGATGGCCGCCGCACGCTGGTCCTGGCGACGCAGTCCAACGGCATGCATTTCTGGGACGTCACCGACCCCGCGAATCCGGTCTTCGCCTCCGTCCTCGAGTTCGAGCGCAACCACTACATCGCGGTCATGCCGGGCACCGAGTACGTGTGGAACAACCCGTCCGCCGGCGCCGGCGGCTCCAACGCCCTCGTCGACGCGCACGACCCGTACAACCCGCGCATCCTCGGCGACTACGGCCAATATGGCTGCCATGGCACGACGTTCCAGGGCGGCCCCGGCCAACCGCTTTGGCGCGGCTTCTGCGCCGGCATCCAACGCACCGAGGTCTGGGACATGCTGGGCTTCGACCCCGAGGCGCGCGACTTCGGCATCAAGCTCCTGACCTACGTCGACGTCATGGACGAACCCGTCTCGGGCACGCCCATCACGAACCCGCCCATCCCGTCGAACCCGACAGGCATCACCTCGACGCCGGTGCGCAGCCTGCACCACTTCGCCACGGCGAGCGCCGACGGCAACATCCTCATCATCGGAGACGAGCACCGCGGCGGCGGCAACCCCGGCGCCTGCTACGTCAACGACCCCCTCACCGGCAAGAGCACGCCCCTTGGCGCCCTGTGGTTCTTCGACATCAGCAACCCCGCCGACCCGCAGATGCTGAGCTGGATCAGCCCGCCGCTCGTGGCTCCAGTCGCGCCGAGCCTTCCGGAGAGCCCCGCGACCGACCCCAGCCTCCTGGGGCAACTCGTCAACGGCGCCTACACCACGGTCCCCAACTGCACGGCGCACTTCGGCCAGGTCGTGCCCGGCGAGGACAAGATCGTGCTCGGCTGGTACTCCGCCGGCGTGCTCCTCATCGACTTCAGCGACCCCACGAACCCGGTCATCCTGGACCAGTACCAGCCGGAGGGCGTCGACACCTGGAGCGCCCGCATCTCGAACGGCTACGTCTTCACGGGCGACATCAACCGTGGGATGGAAGTCCTTCGGCTGGCGTGAGACTTCCTCAAGCTGGCCCAGCGCCGTTCTGTCCCACGGATTGGCCGACCGCCATGGGGAGGCTGAAACAGAAGGTCGACCCCTTGCCGGGCCCCGGGCTCTCCGCCCAGATGCGGCCGCCGTGCTGCTCGATGATGCCTTTCGAGATGAACAGCCCCAGCCCGGTCCCCTTGGGGGCGGAGCCGCTGCCTTCGTGCGCCCGCGAGAACGGCTGGAACAGCTTGGCGAGCTGGTCGGCCGTCAAGCCGATGCCGGTGTCGGCGACACGCACGACGACCTGGCCGTCTTCGGGCCGCGAGCTGACGGTGATCCGGCCGCCCTTGGGCGTGAAGCTGATGGCGTTGCCGAGGAGGTTGTGCAGGACCTGGTCCACCCGGTGGCGGTCGCCTTGCACGAGGACCCTCGCCAACGGCCCGGGCTGGAGCGCGATGCCTTGGCTCGTGGCCGATTCCAGGAGGCCCTCGATGGCGCTCTCGATGGCCACGGCGATCGGGAAGTCCACCACGTCGAGCTTGAAGCGTCCGGTCTCCAGCCGCGAGGATTCCAGCATGTCGTTGACGAGGTTGGCCAGCCGCACGACGTTGCGGTGGATGACGGACAGGTGGGCGGAGATCGTCTGCGGTGTCAGCTCCGGGGCGTCGCGCATGGCCTCGACGTGGATCAGGAGGGGCGTGAGAGGAGTCTTCAGTTCATGGGACGCCGCGCTCAGGAACGTCTTGCGGACGGCCTCGATCTCCTTGAGGCGCATCACCTCCGCGTCCTCCAGCGCCCGTGCCCGCTTCGCCGAGTTCGTGGCGCGTTCCACCGTGATGTCGTGCTCGATGGCGGTCATTCCGACGACCTTGCCGTCGCCGGCGAGGATCGGCGTGACCGTGACGGAGGTGTGGATGAGCTTGTCTTCCTTGCAGACGCGCACCGTCTCGTAGCGGGGCGGGTGCTCGCCGCCGGCGACGGCCCGACGGATCCGGGCCTCCTCCTGGGCGTGGTCGGTGGGCACGATGAGGTCGTCCATCCGGGTCCCCAGGGCTTCGTTGCGCGAGTGGCCGAACATGCGGGTGGCGCCGGCGTTCCATTGCGTGATCGTGCCGTCCAGGGTGGTGCCGATGATGGCGTTGTCCGCGGCGTCGACGACGGCGGCAAGCTGTTGCTCCAGGATGCGGCGCTTGCCCCGCTCGCGCAGGCCGATGACGCCGGCGGCCAGGTCGTTGGCGAGTTCCCGGAGCAAGGACACTTCCTCCGCGTTGAAGGCGTCGGGCTCCATGGCGTGGATCGTCAGGACGCCCAACCCGTACTGGGCGAACTGGAGCGGCAGGGCGCACGTGGCCGTGTACCCGAACAGCTGCGCTTCCTTGCGAAGGACGGCGTAGCGGGGCTCCTTCAGGATGTTGCGGGCGACCTGCGGCCGCTGCTCCTGCATCGCCAGGCTCGTCGGGCTGGTGCTGTTGAGGTCGTTGTTCCAGGTGATGCGCAGGGCGCCCAGGAAATTGGCTTCCAGGCCTTCGTGGGCAACGGGGCGGATGGCGTGTCCGGGATCATCTTCGTCCGCCAATCCGATCCACGCCATGAGGTAGCCTCCAAAGCCGACGAGGTGCCGGCACACCTCGGCGTGCAAGGCTTCCTCGTCGTAGGCGCGGATGACGACCTGGCTGACCAGGCTCACTGCCTGCCGGGTCCGCTTGACGCGCCGCAGGACCTCGGCCGCCATGACGACCTGCATGGGGCCTTCCTTGCCGGGGGGCGTCGCGACGGTGACGGTGGCCGGCGGCTCCCCGGCCCCCGCGGGCGGTGTGACCACGGCGGGCTCGAGTGCGGCCGCCGGCGTGCCGGCGGGCGGCGGCAGGGCCGCGGCATGGGCGTCGATCACGGGTTTGAGGTAAGTGGGCGAGGTGTCTGGGACGACCTGGGGCTCCGGTCGGGCTTGTTCGGTCGGGGCAGGTTCGGGGGGAACCGTCCGCGCCTTGCGATCGACAGGAGCAGTCGCCATACCTTTGGATAAGAGCGAAGCCGTCATAGGAAACAAGGTTCCCGTACATGTCCGGCTTGACGGATCGGGCCTCGGAAAAGCGGCCCCGCGGCCCCCCACGGGTCGGCCAATCACCCCGAGGCGACTATCCTGCCCGTCATCGTCAGGTCGGCTCCGTTCGCCAACACCTTCCTAGCCGAGCCGCCTGGGACCCGCGGTGAGCCTGATGCGCACACTCCTTGTCGCAAGCCTGATCCTGACTGCCGGCCTCCTCGCCGTCGCCGCCCCCGCCTCCGCCGACAACTACGTCGTCGGCAACTGCCAGAAGTCTGGCGCTTGCGTTGGAGTGTGCATCGCGGACGCCGACACGACCTGTTACCACGACGGCGCCATCTGCTTCGGCGCCAGCTACCAGGTCCCCCAGTGCATCCCGAAGCAGCGCTAGGCGCTTGAGCGGCCTGGGACCTCAGAGGGTCCGCACGACGGGCGCCGGCTCCGCGCCGGCCTGCCGCGCCTTGAGGTAGGCAAGCAGCTTGTCCACCTGCGACGTGCTGATGCGAACGCTGCCCGCGAGCGGGTTGTCGAGGTCGCGCACCAGGACGTAGAGACCGACCAGCACGAAGGAGATCGCGCCGTAGAGCAACGCCGCCGGGATGGGATTGCCCAGCGGCGCCAGCAGGAAGCACGTGAGGACGACGCCGATGGCGGCCGCCGCGAACGTGTAGCCGGCCCGCATGAACGTCGTCTCGACGATGACCTCGAGGCGGTCGACGTTGCGGCTCAGCGTCCCGAGCCCCATCTGGGCGGTGCGCGTCGTCGGCCAGGGCATCTTGAGGCGCTCCACGAGCAGGCGGTCCATCGCATCGATGGGCGAGTGCAGGTCGCGCAACCGCCAGCGGAAGCCATGCCGGGCGTTCTCCCGCACCATCTCCGTGAAGTGCGCCAGGTTGGCGCGCAGCTCGCCGACGGTCACGGCGTCGGCCCCTGTGAGGGCGAAGTCCCAGTGCAGCCGGCGAACTTGGCTCACGATCTCGCCGAGCCCGCGCTCGGCCTCCTTGAAGTCGGCGAGCACGCCGGCGAGGACGATGGCGAGGGTGAAGACGACGGCGCCGAGGAGCGCCGTGAGGATGGGGACGCCGGCCACCAGGACTTCCCAGCCTTGGCGGTGGACGATGGCCTTCGCCCCCGCAAGGAAGACGGCGGCGACCAGGGCCTGCGCCGCCGGCCCGAACGAGCTGTCGGCCGCGCCGCGCAGGGCGGCCTTCGGGGTCTCGAACAGGGACGGGCGGGACGCCACGGCGCGGCGACGGGGGCCATCCCTTGTAAATCTATAGTGGCTGGATCTGTCGCGGGATGACTAGCGGCGCTTGCGCGTCGCCTGCTTGGCTTGCTTCCGCTTCGGCGCCGCCTTGCGGGCCTTGGACTTGCGGCGCGGCGCTTTCCGGGCGGCCTTGCGGGACGGCTTGGCGCGCTTGGCCTTCGCGCGTTTGGGCTTGGCCTTGGCGCGCTTCGGGCGCTTGGCGGCCTTCGCCTTCGGCTTTGCCTTGTCGGAAGTCACGAGCAGGACGTCGTCCCCCTTGTGGACGCGCTCCTTGACCCAGAGGCCGACGGATTGGCCGGGCTTCCCCTCCTGGATGGGCTCGTGGTCCAGCTGCAGGCTCGTCACCTTCTCCTTGAAGTCGTCGCCGTGGCCCACGATGTGGACCTGGTCGCCGACCTTGACTTTCTTGGTGAGGTGGACCGCAGCGGCCTGCACCTTCGGGTAGTAATGCTCCACTTTGCCCACGCGCTTCTCGGCCATGGCTTCCAATCGGCGCCCCGAGGCCTTATCCTTTTGCCGGAGGCGTCGGGTGCTTCTCCTGGAGCATTCCGTCAAGCCTGGCCTTGACCCCGGGCCATTCCGCCTCCAGGATGCTGAAGAAGGCGGTGTCGCGGCGGTGCCCGTCGGGCAGCAGGAGCCAATGCCGCAGGATGCCTTCCGGCTTGGCGCCGATGCGCTCGATGGCGGCGCGCGAGCGGGCGTTGCGGGCGTCGCACTTGAGCTGCACCCGGATGGCCCCCATCGTGTCGAAGGCGTGGCCAAGCAGCAGCCGCTTCGCCTCCGTGTTCGCGGCGCTGCGCCGGTGGCTTGCGCCCAGCCACGTGTGGCCGATCTCGAGCTTGCGGTTCGCCACGTCGATGTCGAAGAGGCTCGACGAGCCGAAGGCTTTCCCCGTCTTCGCGTCGCGCTGCAGGAACGGCAAGGCGCCGAGGCCGGGGACGTTGCCCAGCTGCCGCTTGCGAATCCAGTCGCGAAGGTCGTCGACGGAGGCGACGTCGACGCCCATGTAGCGCCAGAGGTCGCGCTCGGATGCCGCGGGCCACAATTCCTCCGCGTGCTCGACCTTCAGCGGCTCAAGCACGACCTGGCGTCCGCGCAAGGTCACGGGGCGGAGGTCCACGCCCAACCCAATCGGCGCCGCGGCTTGAACGCTGGGTTGGGCAGGTGCCAGGCCGGCCAACGAATGTTGAGCGCAGTCCCCAAATAGGGGTGCCCTGTCGGCAGGCCCATCGGGCCATTGGGGTAGCTTGGTAACCTTGCGGGTTCGGGACTCGTAGCCTTCGGTTCAAATCCGAAATGGCCCACTAGAGACATCAGGGAAACGCTGGCCGGCTTGGCTTCAGGCGCGGCGTCGGTGCACGACCAGGACCGCGGCCAGCAAGCCGACGGCCAGCAGGGGGAGGCCGAGGTCGGGGACCTTGCGCGTCGTCTTGCCAGGGTCCAGCGCGGGCACGATCGTGTCGTTGCCGGGCGCGCCGCGCACGTCGACGGAGTGCGGCCCGTCGCGGATGAGGCCGCCGTCGATCTGGACGTTGCCGACGAAGCGGTCCGCCAGCTCGGCCACGACGTCGAACGTGTTGTTGCCCGTGGACC
>JAXDQQ010000202.1:0-7703 GCA_034667805.1 Thermoplasmata archaeon
GCTCTCCCACGGCGCGGCCCACTGATGTCGGCCATATAGGGTTCCCTGTGGCGAAGCCCCGCTCGACCTCGGGCAGCAGTTTCACCCATCTCCGGTCAATGGCCTTGTCCGTGGCAAACCATGGGCAACCATGGACGATGCCCGTTCCACGGCCTCCGGGCGCAGCGCGCCTGAAGTCGCGCCGCGCATCGTCTTCCACGACGACATGGACGCCTTCTACGCGAGCGTCGAGGTGCGCGACGATCCGAGCCTCAAGGGCCTGCCCCTGGTCATCGGCGCCGACCCAAGGGGAGGAAAAGGCCGCGGCGTCGTCTGCACGGCCAGCTATGAGGCCCGCCGGTTCGGCATCCGCAGCGCCATGCCCATCAGCCAGGCTTGGCGCCTTGCCCCCCACGCCAAGTACATCCCGCCGGACTTCTCCAAGTACGGGCCCGCGAGCGAGGCCGTCATGCAGGTCCTCGAACGGTACGCCGACGTCCTCGAGCAGGTGGGCCTCGACGAGGCGTACCTCGACGTCACGCAGCGCACCGGTGGCGACTGGGACCTCGCGGCTAGCCTCGCCTTCAGCCTGCAGGCCGCCGTCAAACGAGAGACCGGGTTGTCGTGCAGCGTCGGCATCGCCCCGTGCAAGGCCGTGGCGAAGGTCGCGACCGACCAGCGCAAGCCGCACGGCGTCACCCGCGTCCAACCCGAGCGCGTCCGATCGTTCCTGGCTCCGCTGCCGGTCCGCGTCCTCAACGGCTGCGGGCCGAAGACCGCGCAAGCCCTTCGAGAGGAAGGGCTGGTCACCGTCGGCGACCTCGCCGCCGAGTCCCGTGACGCCATGGAACGCCGTTTCGGCAGCCATGGCGGCTGGCTCTGGCGCATCGCGCAAGGGGACGACCCGCGTGCCGTCGAGGGCACCCATGGGATGCGCAAGAGCCGCGGCAACGAGACGACGTTCTTCAACGACCTCACCGACCGCGAGAAGGTCCTGCGGGCGGCCGCCGGGCTGCTAGAGGAATCCCTCGACCACCACGACCGGCGCGACCGCCGGGCCTTCTCGACCTTGACGGTGAAGGTGCGCTATGCCGGCTTCGTGACGCTCACGCGGGCGAAGACCGTGGACGTCCCGTTCGAGACGGAGCGCAGCGACACCGTGGCGCGGGCCTGGGCCACGGTCCGGGCTTTGATCGAGCCGCTCGTGGACGGCCGCCCGGTGCGCCTCGTCGGTGTGCGCATGTCCGGCTTCGCCGAGCCGACCGGCCAGCAAGCTCTCGACACCTTCGGTGCCAGGCTGCCGGAACCGGTCGTCAAGCCGGCGGTCGCCCTCCGGCCGGTCAAGCCCTGGGGCGCCTTCGACCCAGGCGGGCTGCGGCAGGTCATCCTGGCCTGACGGCCGTCGAAAGGCAGGCTCATGACCAGGGACCCGGTCGCCCCACCGATGAAGCCGGTCGAAGCCGCCGACGCCGTCCGCGCCGCCGCCAAGCGCAGCACGCAGCTCTTCCGCGACGGCCTGCCCATGATCGCCTCGGAGAACATCGTCTCGCCCCGTGTGGCCGAGATGCTGGTCACCGACCTGCACGGCCGCTACGCCGAAGGCCTGCCCGGCAAGCGCTACTACCAGGGCTGCGCCGAGTTCGACACCATCGAGGCGCTCGGCATGGACCTGGCGCAGAAGGTCTTCCGCTGCCGGTTCGCCAACATCCAATCCACGTCCGGCACGGTGTCGAACCTGGCGGTCCTCAAGTCGCTGTCCAAGCCTGGTGACGCCATCACCGCCGTCAACACGGCCGACGGCGGCCACATCAGCCACGCCCCCATGGGCGCGGTCGGCATGCGCGGCCTCGAGCTGCACACCTACCCCTGGGACGTCGACCGCATGGAGCCCGACGTCGACGGCTCCCTCAAGCTCATCCGCACCATCAAGCCGAAGCTGGCCTGGTTCGGGCAGAGCATGTTCCTCTTCCCCACTCCGATGAAGGAACTCGCCGCCGCGGCGCACGAGGTCGGCTCGACGGTCGTCTACGACGGCGCGCACGTCCTCGGCCTCATCGGCGGCGGCCAGTTCCAGGATCCCCTTCGAGAAGGCGCCGACGTCCTCACGGGCAGCAGCCACAAGACGTTCCCGGGCCCGCAAGGCGGATTCGTCCTCTCCGACACCGCTGATGAGAAGATGCAGCGCAGGCTGCACTCCGGCGTCTTCCCGGGCGTCGTCTCGTCGTACCACCTCCACCACGTCGCGGGCAAGGTCGTCGCCCTCGCAGAGTTCCAGGAGTACGGCGCACAGTACGCCAAGGACACCGTCGCCAACGCCCAGGCGCTCGGCGCCGCCTTGGCCGAGCGCGGCTTCGACGTGCTGGCCGCCGACCGCGGCTTCACGCGCAGCCACCAGGTCGTCACCCGCCACGGCGCCCCCGATTCCGGCGCCGGCAAGGCGGACGCCGCCACCCTCGAGCAGGCGGGCATCATCACGAACATGAACATGCTCCCCGGCGACACGAAACCGTTGACGCCGTCGGGCATCCGCATCGGCGTGCAGGAGCTCACCCGCGTCGGCATGGGCAAGCGCGAGATGGAGCAGGTCGCCCAGTTCTACGCCCGCGCCCTCGTCAAGCGCGAGGACCCGAAGAAGGTCAAGGCCGACGTCAAGGCGTTCAAGGCGAGGTTCCAGACCGTGAAGTACTGCTTCAACCCGGACGACCTCGGCGGCTACGAGTTCTACGAGCTCGCCCGCAAGAGCCCCATGCTAGCCGCGATGGCGTGACCATGGCGTCTTCACGCGGAAATCGCGGAAGCCGCGGAATCGGCCTCCGCGCCGTTCCGTGGGTTCCGCGTGTCGTGGTGGGCTGATGCGCGTCGCGCTCACCGGCACCCCCGGCGTCGGCAAGACGACGCTCGCGGTCCTCGCGGCCAAGGAGGGCTGGACGGTGGTCGACGTCAAGGCTTGGGCCAAGGCGGAGGGCTGCGTCGTCGGCTTCGACGAGGACGACCAGGCCGCCGTCATCGACATCGAACGTCTCGCCGGGCTCGTCCCCGCCCGCGGCCGCCTCGTCTTCGAGGGGCACCTCAGCCATCTGCTGCCCGTCGACGTCGCCTGGGTCGTCCGCTGCGACCCGGACGTCCTGCGGACCCGGTTGTCGGCGCGGGGGTACAAGCCCGCCAAGGTGCGCGAGAACCTGGAGGCGGAGGCGCTGGACATCGTCCTCCAGGAGGCCCTCGAAGCGTGCCCAAGGGTCGTCCAGCGCGACGGCACGCGCCGAAGTCCTCAAGCCCTGTACAAGACGTTCGCCGAAGCGGGACTGGGTTCGGCTAAAGCCGATGACCTGGAACCCGTCGACTGGAGCGACCGGCTCCCCATCGAGTAGCAGACCGCGGAGACCCTGACCCCTGAATGGTGCTCGACAACTACCGCACGACCCTGGATTGGTGGCTCGTGCCGTTGGCGAAGGCGTTCCGCCGCGTGCACCCCGACGTCTTCACGTGGGCCAGCCTCGCCGTGGCCGCCCTCGGTGGCATCGCGTTCTGGAAGTCGGGCCCGAGCGCCGACGGGCTCAAGCTGCTGCTCGTGGCGTGGGCGTGCGTCCTCATCAACTCCATCCTCGACCTCCTGGACGGCAAGGTCGCGAACATCACGGGCAAGGCGACGCCGCGCGGCGACTACCTCGACCACGCCGTGGACCGCTTCAGCGACGTCCTGTTCCTCCTCGGCCTCGCCTTCAGCGGCTGGGTGCGCCTGGAGATCGGCCTCTTCGCCTTGGTCGGCACTCTGCTGACCTCCTACATGGGCACGCAGGCGCAGGCGGTCGGGTTGAAGCGCAACTACGCCGGCCTGCTTGGCCGCGCGGACCGCATGGTGATCCTCCTCGTCGTCCCCGTGGCCCAGTGGGTGTGGAATTCGAGGGGCTACGCCGCGCCGTGGGAGCGCTGGTTCCTGTCGCTCATCGAGGTCGCGGTCGCCTACTTCGCCCTCATGGGGCTGTTGACGACGGTCCAGCGCTTCGCCGCGGGGCTGCGCGGGTTCGGCCCGGACGGCCGGGTCCGCTGATGGTGCGGTTCCTCTCGCGGCTCTCCGTCCACGAACGGTCGAGCGAGGCCATCGTCGGCCTCCTGGTGGCGTTGGCGGCGCGCGGAACGGCCCGCATCTCGACGCAGCACGCCGCCCATGCCCAGACGCTGGTCCTCGTCTCGCTGGGCGCGACGGTGGCCTGGGCCGTCGTCGACGCCTTCATCGCCCTGTTGGCGGCCAAAGGCGCCCGCCTGCGCTGGGCGCACCTGACCGACGACATGCGCGACCCCGCCGAACGCGGCCACGAATGGGCCGACGAGGCGCTCAACCACACGTTCCTGCGCAATCTTGAGGACGAGTCGCTGCAGCGCATCCGGTCGCAGGCCATCAAGGAGGCGGCCAACGCCCGACCGGTCTCGCCGCGCCTCACCGCCGACGACTGGTTGACGGGGGTCGCCGTCTTCACGGTCGTCGTCCTTGCCGGCATCCCGGCCATCCTCCCCATCCTCGTCGTCCCCGACGTCGAGGTCGCCGCTTGGACGTCGTATGGGGTCGCCCTCGCCTTGCTCTTGGGCCTTGGTGCCTACTGGGGGCCGGCGCACGGCCTCCGTCGCTGGCAGGCAGGCGCCGCGTTCCTCGCCTTGGGGGCGGCCCTGCTCGGCGTCGTGCTGCTGCTCGGCGGATGAGCGTCGGCCCGTCCGGTTCCCCGAACGCCAGCGAACCGCTTTCCGTCGTCGGCGTCGTCGTGGGCGTGGGCGACTTTCGCCACTGGCCCTCGTGATGGATGCGGGAAGTGGCGGCGCCTTCAGGCTGGGAAGACTTACGCGATTTCTTGGCGCCGCCCGGCGCGCTTCGCGCGCCGATTCTGCTAGGCCTTGAACTGGATACCGTTGGAGTCGCCTTCGGAAAACGTTGCCTTGCCGTCAAGCAGGAACGGCGCCGCCAAGCGCAAGCGACCGGTCACTTGACCCGCAAGCTCACCGACAGGCCGTCGCGTACGGGAAGGATGGTCGTCAGGTAATCCTCGTCCGCTTGCGCGAGCCGGTTGTACTCCTTCACGCCGACCGTGGCGGCGTCCTTGGAGGGCCCGACGACCTTGCCGTGCCACAGCGCGTTGTCGGTGAGGACGAGGCCGCCGACGCGGACCCGGTCGCGCGCCAGTTCCCAAGCCTTCGGGTAGTCCTCCTTGTCGATGTCGATGAAGACGATGTCGTAGGGGCCCTTGTCCTTGCGCAGCAGGTCGACCGCATCGCCCAGGCGGAAGTCCACGCCCTTGTCCAAGCCCGCCTTGCGCAGCCAGTCCTTGGCTTCCTGCGAGAGGGCCGGGTCGTTCTCGGTGTGCACGACCTTGCCCTTGGCTCCGACGGCGCGCGCGAACCAGCCCGTGGAGTACCCGAAGCCGGAGCCCATCTCGAAGACCGAGCGGGCGCCGATGCCACGCGCGTACTGCTCCAAAAGCCGGCCGACCAGCGGGCCGACGATGGGGAAGCCGCGGTCCTCGCCGATGCGCTCCATCTCCGCCAGCACCGGATCCTCGGCGAGCTGCATGCGCAAGAGGTAGCGTTCGATGGTCGGCTCGACGATCATCTGGCGGTCACGGCCCTCCACACCCCGGGGCCGTAAAGAGCCCAACGCATCCGGCACTCCAGCGATTCCTACGCGGTCGGGCGCGACTTACGTACTTATGCGGACGGCCGGGTTCGGCCCGGCGTGGAGGCCATCAAGCGCAAGCGGGTGACCCAGGTCGGGTCCGGGGCCTGGTCCATCTACCTCCCGAAGAAGTGGATCGACTCCTGGAGCCCGGAGCAGCAGGCGGGCCGCGAGGTCGACCTTCACCTGATCAACAACAGCCTCCTCATCGTCCCCGTCCTGCAGGACCGCAGCCTCCACGCCAAGGTGTCGTGCAAGGCGGATGCGCTGCGCACCCTGCTCCTCTCGGCGTACGTGCGCGGCGCGGCCTCCGTGCGGTTGGAGCCCGAGGAGGACCGCTTCGACTCGGACTGCATCGCCGCGACGCGCGACTTCCTGCGCCACCTCGACGAACGCCTCGTCGCCACGGTCGGCCCCGACGCCATCGGCTTCCACCTGCCCGAGGCCGGCCCGACGCCGCACGGGACGGGTCCCGACCTCCTTGGTCTCATGGCGGCCAAGGTGCGCGAGGTCGTCGGGCTCGCCGCCGACTGCATCGAGCACGCCGGGACCGACCCCGACCGCGCGCTGCACGCGGCGCGGCTGCTGCAGGCCATCCACGAAGAGGACCTTAGCCGCCTGTTCCACCAGACGATGCGGCGCGTGGCGACGCTCGAGCTGCCCCTGGAATCCGTGACCGACTTCCAGCTGCTCGACCTCGCGGCAAGCCACTTCCACGCCATGGGCGCGCAGGCCGTCCGCATGGCGGCCACGGTCCTGGACGGCTACGGCCTGGCCCTCGACGACCTGGCGTACCCGCGCGCGGACCTCGTCAAGCGCCTCGGCCGCCGCCCCGCGCTTTCGCCGGTGGCCCGCGAGATCGTGCAGGGCTACCGCAAGCCCTTCGCATCGGCGCAGCAGCTCGTCGCCCGCCTCCCGGGACCGCTGGCCAGCGGCGACGTCGAGGCCCTGCGCGACATCGGGGCCGAGGCCCTCACCGCCCGCGGCGCACTGCAGCAGGCGCTCTTCTCGGCCGTCGTGCGCCATTGGGGCGACGAGGCCAGCAAGGCCGGCGCAGAGCAGGGCTTCATGGCCTACCAGGCCGGGCATCCCTTGGCGAACCTCCTCGGCAGCCTGGCGAGCCTGGCGGAGCACGCCGTCACCCTCACCGCCGCCAAGCCAAAGCCCGTGCAGGCGCCCGAGGCGCGGAGCCGCTGATGCGCGCCGATCCGGAGGCCTAGCGTGGGCATCGAACTCACCGGCATCGTGACGCCGGGCGGCGCCAAGGCGAAGGCGGAGCTCTTGGACGACGCCGTCGTCTTCCGGGGCGACATCAAGCAGGAAGTGGGATTCGAGGAAATCACGGCCGAAGCGCGCGGCTCGCTCCTCGTCCTCTCCTTCCGCGGCAAGACGGTGGAACTCTCCGCGGGCGCCAAGGCCGGCGCCTTCGCCGCGAAGATCCGCAGCCCACCAAGCCGACTCGACCGCCTCGGCATCGAATACGGCGCCTCCGCCGCGGTCGCCGGCCCTCTGGACGCCGCGTTCAAGTCCGAACTGGCCACTCGCGCGGTCGTGGCGTCCGGGGCGCCGCGCGAACCGGTCCAACTCCTGGTGTTGGCCGCAGAACCATCGTCGCCGCCCATGCTCGCGAACCTGGGCAGGCTCATGCCGTTCGTCGCTCCCGGCGGCACCGTCCTCATCGTCGTCCCGACCGGCGCCTCCGAGCTCTCGCCGTCCAAGGTCCAAGCGGCGACGAAGGGTCTCGGACTGAAGGAGAAGGGGACGGCGCGGTTCTCCGGCACCCACATCGCGTTCCGCTTCACGAAGGAGCCTGCATGACCGCCCCAGCGCCCAAGGTCATCAAGGTGGGGGGCCGCGGCTGGGATTGCAACCAGTTCCTCGTCAAGCATCCTGACAAGAACTCCTATGATCTCGTCGACGCCGGCCACGGCCTCGACTTCGAGCGCATCCTCGGCGAGGTGGCCGCCATCGTCGAGCCGAAGCGCATCGGCATGGTGGCAGTCACGCACGAGCACCTCGACCACGTCAACGGGATCCCGAAGTGGCAGTCCCTCGGCGCCAAGGT
>JAXDQQ010000203.1:0-2587 GCA_034667805.1 Thermoplasmata archaeon
AGCAGAAGATCACCGTCTCGGGCAGCACCAAGCTCTCCGACGCCGAGGTCGAGCGGATGCGCAAGGACGCCGAGGAGCACGCCGCCGAGGACGCCGCGTTCCGCGAGCGCGTCGAGGCCCGCAACCAGGCGGACCAGGCCGCGTTCTCCGCCGCCAAGCTCGTGGAGGAGTCGGGCGCCAAGCTGGGCGCGCACAAGGCGGGCGTCGAGTCCGCGCTGGCCGACCTGAGGAAGGTCCTGGAGGCCCAGGACGCCTCCGCCGAGGAGCTGAAGGCGAAGACCGAGGCGCTGCACAAGGCGATGGAGCCCGCCGTCATGGAGCTCTACAAGGACCAGGCGCAGCAGGCGGGCGCCGGCGGCGAGGGCGCCCCGGCGGGCGAGGGCGGCGCGTGGACCGGCAACCCCGACGACGCGAGCGGCCCCATCGACACCGACTTCCGCACCGAGGACAAGGACAAGAAGGGCAAGTAGGCGCGCCGCGAGCGGGTCGGCACCTTCATGGCCCGCCGCCCCGATGCCGCGGCATGGAGCTTCCCTCCAAGCGCAAGGTGAAGAAGACGCTCGCCAAGGCCACCAAGACGGTGAAGGCGAAGGCGGCGGACGCCACCAAGAAAGCGGTCAAGGCGACCAAGGCGAAGGCCAAGCGCGCGGAGAAGGCGACGCGCAAGGACCGCAAGCTCCTGTCCAAGCACGTGAAGCAGGCGGCCCACGACGCCGCCGACGCCGTCCGCGACGCCGTCAAGGCGTGAGCCGGGGCAGCCTTTTCCATCCCCCCGCCCTGGGCGGCGCGTGGAGGCAAGCCTGCAGGCGGCGGCCATCAGCGCCGGCGTCGTCGCGGTCCTGTGCGGCACCGTCGCCTTCGCCTCGTGGCGGGCCATGCTGCGCACCGGCAACCCCCGCATCCGGCTCGTCGTCTTCGCCTTCGCGCTGCTGGCGGCCAAGAACCTCGTGAAGTCCGTCCGCCTCGCCTCCGGCGCGCCCGAGAGCGGCGGCCTGGAGCTGGCCTTCAGCCTCGTCGACCTCGCCGCCGTCGCCCTCATCGCGTGGCCGCTCGTGACCCGGAGGGCGTGATGGCCCGCCCCACCCGCGTCGCCGTCCTGCAGGCCGTGGCCGACTTCCCCGGCATCCACGTGCGCGAGATGGAGCGCCACCTCGGCCTGAGCAGCCGCCTCGCCGCCTACCACCTCGGCCTGCTCGAGGAGGAGGGCGCCGTGCAGCGCGTGCAGGAGACGGGCTACGCGCGCTACTTCCCCGCGCTCGGCCACCCGAAGTGGAGCCGCCGCGACGTCGCGTTCCTCTGCCTGATGCGCCGCGCCGCCGCCTTCCACGTCACGCTGCTGCTGCTCTCCGCCGGGGAGTTGGGGCGCACCGAGCTTGCGCAGCGCCTGCGGCTGGCGCCGGCGAGCGTGAGCTACCACCTCGACCTCCTGCAGCGGGCGGGCGTGGTGGCGGCGCGCACGGAGGGGCGCAAGCGCCTGTACGCGCTGCACGACGAGGCGCACACCCGGGGCGTGCTCGCGAACTTCACGCCGCTGCCCGAGGAGCTGGAACCCTTCGAGTCGGTCTGGAATGACCTGTTCCACTAGCCGGGGCGGCCACCTGTCGATAAGTGCGGAAAGCTTATTTCTCTCCCGGGGTCGGTTGGGGCGTGCCCTCCGCGCCCGCCCTCGCGCTCCTGGCCGCCTGCGCCGTCGCGCTGGCGGGCTGCGGCGGCAAGAGCGAAGCCGCGAAGGAAGCCGGCAGCGACTCAACGGGCCTGCCGCTGGACGACCGCCTCCACGTTCCGCTCGTGGCCAACCGCACCATCGCGCCCGCCCTTGGCCTCCAGGTGGCGAGCGCCGCCGTGGCCGTGAGCGTGCCCGGCCACCGCACGAGCGAGTTCACGGTGGCGCGCGACCCAACGAACCCCTACCACCTCGTCGCGGCCGGCATGGACTGGGACTCCCCCGACGGGACCGTGCAGTGCGCCGCGTTCGTGTCGCGCGACGGCGGCGGCTCGTGGACGGCGGCGCAGGCGCTGCCCGGCCACGTCGGCACCTCGGAGGACACCGACCCCTGGGTCGCCATCGACGCCAAGGGCGTCACCTACCTCACCTGCACCGAGGCCGGCACCGGCCTGCTGCTGGGCAAGAGCCTCGACGGCGGCGCGACGTGGCAGCCCGCACAGGTCGTCCCCACCGGCGGGACCGCGGCCAAGGACGCCCTCGGCGCGTTCGGCGACGGCCAGCTCTACCTCTGCTACCAGACGAGCGTGCTGCACGTGCTCATCTCCAAGGACGGCGGCGGCGCCTGGAACGACGCGGGCTTCGGCCAGATTCCCGCCGGCTGCAACGGCGTCGTGCAGGGGCCCGGCGGCGAGGTCTACGTCGTCTGGCAGGGCGCCGCCACCATCGAGGCCGACCGCCTGACGCCCGGGCCGCCGTCGCTCGGCATCGTCCTGACGCGCGACGGCGGCGCGCACTGGGAGGACCTGACCCTGAGCAGCGACACGGGCGCCGCGCCGCAGAACCTTCCCGCCGCACCGCAGTCGGCCGCGCCCTCGCTTGCCGTGAGCAGCGTCACGGGCGCCGTGTTCGTGGCCGCGCAGC
>JAXDQQ010000204.1:0-7102 GCA_034667805.1 Thermoplasmata archaeon
CAGGCCGGATCCCAGCAGGCAATCCGCGATGACCTTGGCTTGGCCCCAAGCCTTGCCGGGGCGGCCGGTCCATCCCGTGACCTGCGTCTTGTCAAGGCGCGCGAAGTGGCTGCGGGCCGCCGCGGAGTGGATGCGCGACCGTGGCTGGGCGAGGACGACCCAGGCCTCGTGCCCCATCGCCTGCAACTCGGCGGCCGCGGCGAACCCGTCGCCGCCGTTGTTCCCCTTGCCACACAGCAGGAGCACGGGCTGGCCGCGCTTGGCGTGGCGGGCCAACTCCTTGGCGAGGGCCATGCCGGCGTTGGCCATGAGGCGCTCAGTGGGGACGCCGAGCTCGGCGGCGTTGAGGTCGAGCCGGCGGGCCTCCCTGGCATCGTAGCCAGTGGGTCGCTTCGCCGCGGCTTGGCCGGCCATCAGGAGGGCAAAGGGTCAAACCGTATATCCGCGTGGCGACGGACGATGCTGCCTGGAATGGGAGGCGGGATGGACCCGCGCCAGATGTCCATGATGATGAAGAAGCTCGGCATCGACGTGCGCGACATCGAGGGAGTGCAGCGCGTCGTCGTGCACACCACCTCCAAGGACTACGTCTTCGACAAGGCGTCCGTGTCGGTGATGAAGGCGCAAGGCGTCGAGACCTGGCAGGTCTCCGGCAAGCCCCGCATCATCGAGCGCTCCGCCGGTGGTGCTCAAGCCTCCGCGCCCAGTGCCACCTTCCAATCCACGACGGCTCCTTCGTCCCCGCCGCCGGCAGAAACCTACGAGCCGAGGAGCGACGACATCGCGCTCGTGGCCAAGGAGACCGGCAAGGGCCTCGCCGAATCCAAGGCGGCCCTCGTGGCCACCAAGGGCGACCTCGCGGAAGCCATCCTGAGGCTGTCGTAGGCGATGGCGTCGGGCGACCGCGGCGACCTCCTATTGGAGTACAGTCCGCCGCGGGCGCACCCCATCGTCTACGCCGGCATCCTCTGCTTCGCAACGGTCCTGGCGACGGGTAGCCTGGAGAACGTCCTGCGCGACAACCGGCCCGAGCTGTACGGCCTGTACGCCTTGCCGCTGCTGGTGACGCTGGTGATCCTCGCGGCACTTTGGCCGACGACGACGCGGATCTTCGAGCAAGGAATCGCGCCGAGCCGCCCCATGCTCCTCGTCTGGCGCCACCCCTTCGTCCGCTGGGACGATCTGGCCGCCGTGTACCCGTCCTCCTACGACGTCACCGGCGCCTTCGTGTCGCCGTTCGCCTCCTCCGACGGCAAGGTCACGCAGACTGGCCTCGGCCTGGAGTGGCCGAACGGGCGGACCGAGACCGTGAAGTTCACCCCGACGCGTTTCGCGCAGACCAGCCGGCGCAGTCGCGGCTACCGCGAGGCCTACTCCGTCGTCGTCGACCTGTACGCTCGTCGCGGACGCCCCCTCGTCCCTGCGTCTGCGGTCTACTCGCAGGCCGAGCGCGACGCCATGCTCGCCAAGGCGCGCGAGCCGTTCCTGCCGTTCTTCGCCATCGTCTTCCTCTTCGCCTCGGCGGCGCCCGTCGCCTGGGTCCTGCTCAAGATCGGCGTGCCGGTCGGCGTCGCGTTGCCCCTCGCGCTCATCGCGCCGCTGGCCACGAGCCTGCGCAGCTGGACGAAGAGCCGCCAGCGCAACCGCATCCTCGACCAGCTGTCGAAGGCGGCGCAGTTCGAGCGCCAGCGCGAACCGACGGGCCACGGATCGCACGGAGACCACGGAACCGAATCCTCCGTGGAATCCGTGAAATCCGTGGCCCCGTCGGCGGGCGGCGTCGGAGGCGACGCGTGAGCAAGGTCGCCATGCCGCGCCCGCGCTACCTCGCCTTCGAGGTCAAGGCCGCGACACCCGTCTCGCGCCGCGCCTTCGCCAACGCCCTGAAGGGCCGCGCGCGGAGCGAGGGCTGGCCGGACTCGGAAGGCCCCCACCTCACGCGTTACGCGTTCCCGCACGGCATCGTGCGCGTCGAGCACACGCGCTCCGCCGATTGCCGGGCGCTCCTCGGCGGCGTGACGTGGGCGGTCGAGGGCGGTGCCCGCGTCGAGCTCGCGGTGCGGACGCTCTCGACGTCGGGGACGCTGAAGGCGCTCACCGACCGCGTCGGCGTCCTCAAGGAACGCGCCGCGCCGGCCTAGCGGCCGGGGCCGATCGGGGCGCGGTCTTCGCGGGCCGTCGTCGTCCGGCGACGGCGTCCGGGCCACCGCGTTCGTACTGCCAGACGAAGACGCTGGAGACCAAGACCGTCAGCAGGATGGTCAGCAGGGCGAGGTCGATGAAGACCGGCTGCCATGGCGCGAAGGTGGCGTAGTACGGGGTGCCGACGGTGAAGGCCCCGGCGACGAACGGCAGCGTCGCGAGCACCGCCGTGTCGAGGCCGCGGCCGAAGACGGGGAAGAGGCCCTTGCGCTGCGGGTCCTTGGTGGCGGCCGCCATGGCGGTCACGGGGAACCAACGGGCGAGCACGAGGATCGAGAGGACCAGCACCGTGGCGATGATGAACAGCACGCCTGTGCCAAGGTCGCTCAGGAGCGGCAGGGGGCTGGGGACCGGCCAGCGCGCCTCGTTGCCGATGCTGAAGCCGATGCCGAGGTAGAGGAAGAAGAGCGTTCGCACGAGGAAGGTCACCTCGTCGTGGAAGGACTGCACCTTGACGTGCTCGGTGTCGATGCGCTGCAGGTGGGCGAAGCGGCGCAGGATGGCGGCGCGGTTGCCGACGGCGAGCCCGAAGAGCAGGATGCTCATCGCGCCGGAGCCGCCGAGAAACTCGCTCGCCCCGTACACGCCCAGCGTCGTGGCGAAGGTCAGCATGTAGGAGTGGGCGTGGCCCTTGAGCCCGCGCAGCGCGAAGATCCACGCGATGCCGCCGGCCGCGCCGACGAAAAGGGAGATGATGACCATGACGCCGAAGCCCTGCGCGAAGGAGGCCAGGCCGACGCCGGATTCCGCGCCCTCGGCGAACTTCAAGAGCGAGACGATGAGCGGGATGGAGATGAGGTCGTACAGCGCCATCTCCACGAAGTACATCGCCCGCAGGTCCTCGCGCATCTCGAGCCGCGACAAGACACCGGAGGAGACGGCCTGGTCGACGTTGACCAGGGCGACGCCGAGGAGGACGGCGACGAGGATGGGGATGCCCAGGACGTAGTGGCCGAGCACCGCGATGCCGAGGACCGTCAGCAGGAGAATGGGCAGCGTGTGCAGGAAGGCCGGGCCCAGGCTCTTGCGGAACGCCAGGAAGTCGAGCTCCATGCCCGAGTCGAACAGCAGCACGACCAGCGCCAGGGCGGCGATGAAGGGCGCCGCGTTGGCGAGGTCGGCCGGGTCGAGGGCGTCGGCGAGGGCCGTCGAGCCCCAGCCTTGGCCGACGGCGTAGCGGTTCAGCGGCCCGAGGACGAGGCCCAGCCCGAGGAGGATGGGCACGTCAGGGAACCGGGTGCGCTCGAAGAAGCGCCCGGCGGCGAAGCCGGCGTACACCAGCGCCGCGATGGCCAGGAACACGGCCGCCACGGGCGCCATCGCAGACCCAGGGCGCCCAAGGGATAAAAATGGGCAGCAAAGGGACGCGAAGGCGGGGCGCGCGGGAGTCCATCACAACAAGCCTTTCATGCGGTGGGCCTGCCTCGGACGTATGCGCCTGCCCGTCTTCCTCGCCGCCGCCATCCTTCTCGCAGCGGCGGTCCCCGCCTCGGCCCAGGCACACGAGCACGGTGTCGGCGGCGCCGTCGTCATCGCGCACGACGTCCCGGCGGATGGGACGACCTTCGTGGGGACCATCAACCACTTCGCGGTCATCGTCAAGGGCGACGACCCCGTGCCCGACTTCCACAACAACATCCACGTCCGCGTCGTGCTCAACGGCCTGGTGCTCTTCGAGACGACGCCGGACTCCGGGCACGACTACGACGGCGTCAACGCCTTCGACGTCGTCTTCCCCGCCGCGGGCTCCTACAGCGTGGAGGCCCTCGACCCCGACGACGACGCCAAGATGGTCGCCATGTTCGGCGGCCACGTGCTGCCTGCCCCGGGCGCCGACGCGCCGCAGGCGGAGTTCGTCGTCTCAGCCGTCTCCGCGGTGCCGACCGAGCAGGTCATGGCCGGCCAACCCGTCCACTTCACCGTCGACCTGCTCGACGCGCCCGCTTCCTCGGGTGGCGCGCGCATCGACCACTCCGACACCTGGTTCGAGGCATGGATGGACGGGCGCCTCGAGTTCCGCACCAAGCTGCACACGCACGACGAGCTGCAGGAGCTCGACTACGCCTTCCAGCAGGCCGGCTCCTACGTCGTCCGCCTCACCGGCTACCTCGCCTACCCGTCGAAGAACGCCACCCTCTTCGCCCCAGTGGTGCACGAGCAGTCCATCATGGTCCTGCCCGGTGCGCCGGTGAGCGCGGTCCACCCCGAGTCGCCCCCGATGCCGGCTGCCGGCCTCAACGCGGTCGTCCAAGGCAAGACGGGCGGCCAGTACCTCCTGGTGGGCACCTTCGATCCCTTCACGGTCGTCGGCCCCGACACTCTGCAGCACCTCTACGCCCTCGTCGTCGACCCGACGACGGGCGAGCCCATCCAGCACGTCAACTTCAAGGCGGTCTTCCACGGCCCCGTGACGCACGTCTTCTCGTCGGACACGCTGCACGAGTACGACGGCATCTACGAGCTCACGTCGCGGCAGGTCCTGCCTGGCGCCTACACCCTCGACGTCACCGCGGAACGGGGCGACTGGACCGACACCATCCACATGACGTACCTCGTGGCCCCGCCGGTCGTGGCCGTCCCCACGGTCTCCATCGACGTCGGCCCCGTCATGTTCGACCTCCAACAGCCCGCGGCCCTGCTGGCGGGCGCGACTGGCGACTTCCTCTTGCACGGCGCCGACGTCGCCGGCGAGCCCTTCGCCCACAACGAGGTCGAGTTCCGCCTCTTCGCCGCCGGCGCCGACGAGTCGCGCTCCGTCCCCTTGCTCTCCGGCAAGCTGCACACGCACGACGACGGCGACTACGGCTTCCGCCTCGCCTTCCCCGAGGCCGGCACGTACAAGCTCGAGCTGACGCCGACCCCGCTCATGGCCAACCCGGTCCTGCTTACGGCCCAGTCGTTCGACATCACCGTCGCCAGCGGCCCCGGCGTGCCGCCGTCGACGGCGGACGCCGCGGCGAGCGCCAAGGAATCGCCCGGCGCGCCGGGGGCCCTTGTCCTCGTCGGGCTGGCCGCCTTGGCCATGGCCCTGCGCCGCCGCGCCTAGGGACGGCCTGCCGCGGGGCGCACCAGCAAGGATAAGCCGGCCCGGTCCGTTGCCGGTGGGCCATGACCAAGGTCGCCGTCGTCGCCCATTCGGGCAAGACCTTGGGCGGTGGCCTGAGCGAGCTGCACGGCGCCCTCGTCGCGGCCGGAGTGCCGGACCCCCTCTGGTACGAGGTCGACAAGAGCCGCAAGGCCGGCAAGCGCGTCAAGAAGGCCCTGAAGCACGGGGCGGAGCTCATCTTCGTCTGGGGCGGCGACGGCATGGTGCAGCACTGCATCGACGCCGCCGCAGGCTCGAAGGCGGCCATCGCCATCCTGCCGGCCGGCACGGCGAACCTCCTGGCGAACAACCTCGGCATCCCCAAGGACATCGCGGAGTGCGTCTTCACCGGGCTGCACGGGACGCGGCGCAAGCTCGACGTCGGCCGCATCAACGGCGAACGCTTCGCCGTGATGGCCGGCGTCGGGTTCGACGCGCTCATGATCCGTGACGCCAGCAAAGGCCTCAAGGCCCGCGTCGGGCGGCTCGCCTACGTCTGGACGGGAGCCAAGGAGCTCGGCGCGGCCCAGTTCGGCGCGAAGGTCAAGGTCGACGGCAAGGACTGGTTCAAGGGGGACGTCGCCTGCGTCCTGCTCGGCAACGTCGGCTCGGCCTTTGGCGGCGTGACCCTGTTCAAGGAGGCCCGGCCCGACGACGGCCGCCTCGAGGTCGGCGTCGTCACGGCCGACGGCGCCCTGGAATGGAGCCGGACGCTCGCCCGCACGCTGTCGCACCACGCCGGCCGCTCGCCCTTCGTGGAGTTCGCCTCCGGCAAGAAGGTCACCATCAAGCTCGACCGCCGGGTGGCCTACGAGCTCGACGGCGGTGCCCGCCCGGCCACGGACGAACTGCGCATCAAGGTGGAGCCCGGCGCCATCCACGTCTGCGTCCCCGGCGCGACCGCGCAGGTGGCGGCCCCGCACAACGGCGCCCTCAAGCGCAACGGCGCCAAGGCCTGAAGACGGGGGACCGCCTCGACGCCGCCATGGGACCGCGCGCGATCGCCGCCTGGCAGTGGCAGGACTACCCGCGCTACCACCAGTCGCTGCGCAACCTGCTGGTGCACATCGTGGCCGTGCCGTTCTTCCTCCTCGGCAACCTCCTCGTCGTCCTGGCCCTCGTCTTGCTGTCGCCGTGGATGGCCCTCGGCGGGCTAGCGCTGTCCGCCGTCTCGTTCGCGGTGCAAGGCCTCGGCCACAAGACCGAACCCGAGCCGCCGGTCCCCTTCAGCGGCCCCGCCAACGTCGCCGGCCGCATCCTCGTCGAGCAGTGGGTCACCTTCCCGCGGTTCGTCCTCTCCGGCGGCTGGTCGCGCAACGTCCACGCTGCCTACCTCGGCCGCCCTCCTGGGAACCCGGCCTAACCCTTATCTACGAGGCCAGCTAGCCCCAGCCTGAAGCCGGTCCGGAAGGACGCGGGCTGTCGTTGAAGTAATGACCCTCCGCGCAGGCTCGCAAGAGCTTGAGAGGGGGACAATGGAGACAGCACACCATGGCAATGTTCGTTCGTTTTGAGACCCCCAAGGAACTGGGGACGCAGATCTACGAGGCCGTCGAGAAGGCCCGTTCCACCGGCCGTGTCGCCAAGGGCGCCAACGAGGTCACCAAGCAGGTCGAGCGCGGCGTCGCGAAGTTCGTCGTGATGGCCGAGGACGTGACCCCCGAGGAGATCCTCGCGCACGTCCCGCTCCTCTGCGAGGAGAAGGGCATCCCGTACGGCTACGTCCCGTCGAAGGCCGAGCTCGGCTCCGCCGCCGGCCTCCCCGTCGGCACCGCCGCGGTCGCCATCGTCGACGCCGGCACCGCCGCCGAGTCC
>JAXDQQ010000205.1:0-7474 GCA_034667805.1 Thermoplasmata archaeon
AGGACGGACGAACCCGCGGGCATGAGGCTGAAGGCCGAGTAGCCGGCCGCCGAGTCCGCGATGGTGGCCACGACGCCGGCATGGAAGTAGTCGTGCTGCTGCGACAGCTCCCGGCGGTACGGCAGCGAGATCTCGACGAGCCCCGGCTCGACCGTCTCCAGCTGCGCGCCGAGGTGCTTCATGATGCCCTGTCGCGCGAACGAGTCGCGGACCTTCGCCTCGAACTCCGGGTCACGGGGTTCGAGGCGCGGGGAGCGGGGCTGGTGGGCCTTGGCGTCCACGGTCGTCGCAGCGGTCTCGCGGCCTAAACGTTGGCTCGTCGCGCCAAGCAGGGCACGCCCTATCCAGACTTGACGACGTCGCCCGCCACGAACTTGTTGGCGGCGACGAGCGACGGCCCCTCCTCCAGCACGGCGACGGTGACGGCGCGGCTGCGGCTGTTGTTGTTCGTCGCCGAGACGTTGCCGTCGCACTCGAGATAGCAGCCATCCGTGAAGACGACCATGGGGCGGCCGTCGCGGTCGCTGGCCATGTCGATGAAGTCGAGCATGTTGCGGCACGGGTTGCCGCCGCCTCCGAGCCAGACGCAGCCGATCTGCACCGGCTCCTCTTCAGGCGTGACCTGGATGGCGCGGAAGTGCGGCTCCTGCGCGGCGGCGTCGTAGCTGAACACGGTCCACAGGTGCCAGCGCGTCTCGTTGGCGGCCTCCGACGGGTCCCCCGTCCAGTCGCGCGTGCCGAGGAACGCCATGGCGATGCGGCCGTCCTCCTGGCTCGTGATGCCGGCGAAGACGGTGGAGTTGACGCCGTACGGCGTGACGCGCCACGGGCCCTCCCAGGTGCGGAACTTGTCCGGCGAGCGCACGAGGTACTGGATCTCGTCGTCGCCGCGGTAGAGCATGTAGGCCGTGCCGTCGGGCGTGACCGTGATGTCGGGGTCGATCTCGTTGGCGCCGTGGTCGGTTGGCCCGGCGCGCACCGCCCACGTCAATCCGTTGTCTTCGGAGACGCCGACGTTCGGTGCCGAGCAGCCCAGCGTCATGGGCACGAACATCGTGCCGTCCGGATGGGGCGCCGGGTGGCCGTTGATGCCGCCGCATTCCGACATCAGCGACGGCTGCGCCTCGTCGTTGGTGTTGGCGATGGTCACTGGGCGATCGTACTGGAACGACAGGCCGCCGTTGAGGCTGACCGCGCAGTTCGTCGACACGAGCTTGTTGTAGCAGTAGTACACGACGTTGGGGTAGATGCCGTCCGTCGGAGGGGCCGCCGCGGGACCGTAGCGCGCCGTGGCGATCTTTTGGTGGTCGTTGACCGGGACACCGCAGTCGACGGGGCTGGGGACCCAGCTCTCGCCGATGTCGTCGGAGAAGAACAGCTTGCTGCAGTAGAGGCCCGTCATGTGGTCGGTGAACACGCGGTCGGTGTCGGTGTCCACCCAGAGCATCGGGTCGCTCGAGCGCGTCAGGCCGCGCACCTGGTCCGGCTGCGGGCATCCCACCAACGGCAGGCTCGGGACGGTCCCGCAGACGGGCACCGGCCATGAGTTGGGCAAGGCCTCGGGGTCGTAGAGCGGGCCCCAGAACGCCGTGAGGTTGAACACCTCGGTCCATGAGGCGCCGTGGTCCTGCGACCGCATGGTGAGTCCGCCGGAGGTCACGAAGACGCTGCCGTCGGACGTGATGCCGATGTTCGGTTCGCCGCCGTTCTTGCCGACCTTGTGCAGCACGACGCTCATCGGGCCCTCGAGGCCGGGCGCGACGCCGCCGGTCCGGTTGCCCGTGATGTCGATCACCAGGTCGCGCGGGAAGCCGGCTGGCGTGGCGGCCGCCGGAGGGGCGGGTTTGTCGCCGCCGTCGGAGCAGCCGGCGAACAAGGAGGCCAGGAGCACGATGGCCAGGAGGAGGCGCACGTCTTCGCACCCAGGGCCCCGCCGATAAGCCTTGTCGGCGTTGTCGGCACTGGCGGCGTTGTCGGCGTTCCCGTCGCGCGTGGGGGGCCGAACGGGTCGACACGGCCACGCATGAGGTTAAGTCCGACTTCGGCGGGGTTTCCTTCCATGCGCGTCGGCGCCCTGCTTGCCCTCGTCCCCATGCTCGTCCTGGCCGGCTGCGCCAGCCCCTCCGGACCCGCGCCGGCGCAGGCCTCGGTCCTGCCAGAAGCGACCCCGGCGACCGCCATGGCCGTCGACTTCACCGGCGACACCGGCCCTGCAGAATGCGTCCACGGCCTGCCGACCCAGGTCGCCTGCGTCAACAGCCGGGGCGACTCCGGCCCGTTCGCCCTAGGCGAGCGGACGTACATCCACCCCGACACGGACGGCGCCCTCAGCGCCATCCTCTCCGTCGAATGGACGCCCGTGGTCCCTGCCGCGCCCGACCTGCGCGTCGAGTGGGGCGTCTACGCCAACTGCCCCGACGCCTGCGAGATGGTGCAGTCCATCGGCCAGACGACCGGCCCGTCGCCCATCGCGGTCGAGGTGCAGGGCCTGGCGCTGGACGCCGGCGAGCAGTTCGGCGTCTACTTGCGCGCCTCGCAGCGCCTGCCGGCCGGCGAGGTCGAGGCGACGCCCGGCCAGTCGTTCACCATCACAGGCGACTCGTCGTTCGTGGCCGCTTAGGAAAACGGCCCGCCCGCGGCCCGCCGGTTCCGGCATGGATACCGGGGGACTTATCGCGGCGCGCCGATGGGAACCGGCATGGACGCGCTGCAGGGCATCGCGACGGTCGAAGTGGACCCGACGGAGCGGTTCAGCTTCGTCTCGCATGCGGCTGGCGCCTTGGCGGCCATCGCTGGCCTCGTCTTCCTTGTGACCAAGGCGGAAGGGACCCTCGCCGTCACGAGCTGCGCCATCTACGGTGCCAGCCTGATCCTCCTGCTCACCGCCAGCAGCCTGCACCACGCCATCCACCCGGTGGACCCCGCCGGCCACCGCGCCCTCCACCTCCTCGACCACCTGTCCATCTTCGTCCTCATCGCCGGCACCTACACGCCGGTGTCGCTGCTGGGCTTCACCCCGGGCTGGGGCTGGGCCATCTTCGGCGTCATCTGGGGCTTCGCCATCGCGGGGACCCTCGTGCGCATCCTGTGGCGGGCGGCGCCACGCTGGCTCTACACCGGCATCTACGTCGTCATGGGCTGGACCGCCGTCGTCGCCATCGTCCCCCTCCTCCACGCCTTCCCGGCCTCTGCCCTGATGCTGATGCTCGCCGGCGGCGTGGCGTACACGTCGGGAGCGGTCATCTACGCGCGCAAGCGGCCTGACCCGTGGCCACGATGGCTGGGCTTCCACGGCCTCTGGCACCTCTTCGTCCTGGCCGGCGCGGGCTTCCACTTCTGGTTCGTCTACGCCTATGTCGTCTAGCGGGCGGAGACCGTCCCCTCCGCCGCGGAGTGGGCCTTACCCGGCCAGGCCGGCGGCGAGCCCCGCGGGCGCGTAGGGCGCCGACGTGGCGCGGTTGAGCCACGCGTCGGCGACGAGCACGCGGTCGGGCAGCGCCTGCCCCTGCGGGCCGGCGCCGGTGAACGTGAACTCGATGGCGGTCACGTTGCCGAGGTCGACGTCGGCCGGGATGGGGAGGACGACGGAATTGGCGGCCACCTTGGCTCCGCCGACGTACGCCAACCCGATGGCGCCGACGCCGGGGTCGACGATCAGGCCGGGCGGCAGGAAGAGCGCCGGGTCGTCGACCGTGACGGCGTGGCTGCCGGTCGTGTCGACGAAGGTCACGGCCATGCGCGGCGGCCCGAAGGCGTTGACGCTCTTGTCCGTCGGCACGCCGACGCGGACCTGCAGGACCGGCGTCTCGCGCAGGTCCGCCGGCCCGTCGAAGTCGACGCGCAGCGACGCGCCGCCGTTGAGCATCGGCAAGTCGGCCATCCAGGCGCTGGAATAGACGTTCTCGGCGCAGGTCTGCATGTGGCAGGCGGCGGCGGGGCCGACCTTCACGCCGGCGGCGGCCACGGGGCCGTCCTGGCCGACGGAGAACAGGTCGCGGCGGCCTGGCGTCATGGCACTGACGTGGACGGCGCCGGGGCAGTCGGTCTGGTCGGGGCACGCGGCGGCGGGCTGCTGCGCGCCGAGGAAGTAGGGAGCGAGCGATGCCTCGCCAAGCAGCGTCCAGCGCAGGAAGCCGGCGAGGTGCAGCGTGGCCTCGGCGTAGGTCTCCTCGAGGGTAAGGCGGCCGCCCAGTTTGTCGCGCGGCAGGTCGCAGTGCGTGTTCTGGTGGCGGCCGAAGCCGGCGTCGTCGCCCTCCGCGCCCACGAGCGGCACGCCGCCGACCGCCTTGCCCCACATCGTGTTGTAGTTGTTGTGGTTGGCCCCCATGACCAGGAGCTGCACCTTGACGGCGTCGTGGTCGGTGTAGCGGCTCTGGTCGAACTGCCGCAGGCCATGCAGGCTGTACACGTCGCCGTCGCAGTAGGGGGCGAGCGCGAGGAACGGGATGCCGGGGACGTCCCGGAACGCGAAGTCCGTCGGGGCGAGGGCGATGATGGCGGCGATGGAATGCGGGTCGGCGCGTCCCGCGTTGACCTCGGCCGCCGTGACGACGCCCTCGCCGCCGCGGCTGTGGCCCATGAGGCCGATGCGCGCGAAGTCGATGCGCGGGGCGACGTCGCTGGCTTCCAAGGCGTCGATGGTGGCGAGGACGAGCTCGCCGCGGGCCCACATGCCGATGTCGGGGTTGCCGTTCTCGTTGTTGATCTCGTGGGCAAGGATGGAGGCGGTGGCGATGCCGTGGCTCGCCAGGTGCTCCATGAGGTAGAGGTAGCCCTTGTCGTTGCGGTACGGCTCCGCGTCGGTGCCCGTCTGGTGCTGCCCGTGCAGGAAGACCGCGAGCGGGAACGGTCCCGGCCCGTCCGGCATCGTGATGGTGCCGCGGATCCGCGACTCGTACTCGTAGCCGTCGTGGCCCGCGTCGTCGCCTCCGACCATGACCTTGCCGAGGTCGTAGTCCGAGGTCGCCCACGAGTGCGGGCCGTTGGCCAAGGGGTCGGCCAGCGGTTCCCCGATCGCAGGCCAGGCCGGGGCCGGGGCGGCGACGACCGGCGCCTGGGCGGGCGCGTCGGCGCATCCGGCCACCAGGGCGACGGCGGCGAGCAGGAGCATCCAGCGGGACATGGGGCCCTGGTCACGGGTGAGCCATTTACGATTTGCGGGCGGCATGCCGAACGGCGGGCTGGCCCGGGCTGGGGCAAGCGGGTCGGCCGACGGTCGGCCGACGGCCCGGTCCGCCATGGATATCCCCTGGCCGGCCCCATGACCGGGCATGGCCGACGATGGGGAACCGCGCGCCGACGCGGAGCTGGGCATCGACCGCAGCGAACAGTCCGGGCTGGGCGGGGACTCGTCCGTGCTCGAGGAGTACGGCGAGGACACCGACCCGACGGACAACCTGCCCGAACGGGTCGAGGCCCCCGAGCCCGTCCTGCCGGGGACCGACCCCGACGTGCCGAAGGATCTGGCCGCCGAAGGCGGGGCGCCCGACCCCAACCTGCCGCTGCCCGGTCACGAGCTCAAGCCGGGCCTGTCGAAGGCCGGCGATGCGCCCCTCAAGCGCCCGCAGGACCTGCAGGCCTCGATCGAGGCGGCGGAGCAGGCCGAACAGCAGGAGAAGGTGCAGCCCGGCGCGTCCGGGAACACCGAATGAGACGCCAGTCCAATCCTTGGCTCCCAGGCCACCGCGCCGTCGGTCCCGACACAGGAGAGCCCGTCCGAAAAGGCCTTATTCCCCGGCGCTAGCGGAGGCCTCGATGACGCAGCGCCTGGCCCCCGCCCCCGTGACGGTCCAGCAGCCCGCCTTCACCTTCAAGGCCGCCGGGAGCCACGTGACGGTCCGCGCGACCGACCGGGCCCTCGGCCTGAAGGAGCTCGTGGCGACGATGAAGACCGAGCCGCGCCTGCACAACTGCGTCATCGAGCAGTGCGCCTTCGACGGCGACGCCTTCACGGCGACCCTGCGCCTCGAGAAGTGAAGGCCGGCTTTTCCCCTGTTGGCCTGCTGGCTTCCAGCGCCCTTCCTTTGACCCGCACCCATCCCTGGTGGTAGGCGGCGAGCGGACGGGCCCGCGACGGCGCCCCGTTCGGTTCCTCGACGAGGTGCAACCGCCTTCCGCCGTCGTCGGCGTCGTGGGCGTCCGCGTGGCGGAGCTTCCGCATCGACCAAGGGAAGGCAGCGCCGGGGCGCCGCTCCGGCGCGCTCCGCGCGCCGATTCTCCAACTCGTAGACCGACGTGGCCGGAGTCGGCGGAGGAAGGCGATGGACGATCATGACACAGGAACGCGGCCCGGTCGTCCGTGGCCGTTTCGCATGCCAGGCCTTGTTGTTCCCCAATTGTTTGATATCCTTTTATACAACCTCTGACAGCCCTTTCGCCGAAAGCGCTTTTAGAGAAGTGCTTGTCCAGGAAACCATCTCCTGGCGATTTCCAGGAGTCCTAGGTGCTTCATGACCAACGGACAGACCTCCACCGGACAACCGATCTACATCCTCAAGGAAGGCACGGAGCGCACCCGCGGGCGCACGGCGCAGTCCAACAACATCTACGCCGCCCGCCTCATCGCCGAGACCGTCAAGTCCACCCTCGGCCCCCGCGGCATGGACAAGATGCTGGTCGACTCGATGGGCGATGTCGTCATCACCAACGACGGCGCCACCATCCTGAAGGAGATCGACGTGGCCCACCCGGCCGCCAAGATGGTCATCGAGGTCGCCAAGGTGCAGGACGCCGAATGCGGCGACGGCACCACGACCTCCGTCATCCTCACCGGCGAGCTGCTGAAGCAGGCCGGCGAGCTCTTGGAGAAGGGCATCCACCCGACCACCATCACGGCCGGCTACAACCTCGCGGCCAAGGAGGCCCTCAAGGTCCTCAACGCGATGGCCATCCCGATCCGCAAGAACGACACGGCCACGCTGCGCAACATCGCCACGACGGCCCTGCAGAGCAAGAACCTCTCCGCCAACTCCGAGCTCATCTCGGACATCGTCGTGCGCGCCTGCACCTCGGTCATGGAGTCCGGCTCCGGCAAGGGCGCCGAGACCACCGTCGACATCGACGAGAACATCCTGGTGCAGAAGGCCAACGGCGGCAGCATCGAGGACACCGAGCTCATCCAGGGCATCATCCTGGACAAGGAGCGCGTCCACACCGGCATGCCGACCAGCGTCAAGAACGCCAAGATCGCCCTCGTCAACGCCGCCCTCGAGATCAAGAAGACCGAGGTCGACGCCAAGATCGAGATCACCCAGCCCAACCAGCTGTCCGCCTTCCTCGACCAGGAAGAGAAGACCCTGAAGGACATGGTCGCCAAGGTCCAGAAGTCCGGCGCCAACGTCCTCATCACGCAGAAGGGAATCGACGACCTCGCGCAGCACTACCTGGCCAAGGCCGGCATCTACGCCGTCCGCCGCGCCAAGAAGAGCGACATGGAGAAGCTCGCCAAGGCCACCGGCGCCGAGATCGTCAACAC
>JAXDQQ010000206.1:0-4450 GCA_034667805.1 Thermoplasmata archaeon
GAGACGAACGTGTACCTCACGCGCATCCTGCAGGGCGCGCTGCACGCTTATGGGGCCGAGCTGAAGGCCAGCGTCCCCGTCGCCGCCTGACAACGCCGACGAAACAGGGATTGCACGAATCCCAACGAAACGGCCTACTCGGTTCGTTCCATTCGTGGAATCCCTGTTTGGGCCGTCGTGGCGGCGTGAAGCGCGGCGGATTCCGGCGTCGGTGCCTGCAGCACTTGCGCCGCCTTCCAGTTCTGCAGCGACCAGTAGAATGGGTTCTCCTTCGGCGTCAAGGCGAACCTGCGCGGCCCGAGCAGGACGAGCAGGTCCTCGGCCCTGGTCAGCGAGACATTGAGGCGGCGGTGGTCCTCGTGCGGCTTGGCCGGGTGCAGCGTCGTGAAGTCGAAGACGATGGCCTTGCGCTCGTTGCCCTGGAAGGCGTCCACGGTGGCGACCGTGATTGCGGCGAGGCCGGGGTTGCGCCGATCGTTCTCCAATGTTTCGCGCAGCAGCTGGGCCTGGGCTCGGAATGGCGCGATGTAGCCCACCTCGTCGGGCGCGAGACCGGATTTGAGCAAGTCCTTGAGGAGCCGGTGGGCGATGTCGACGTGCGTGGGGTTGACGCGCGAGCGCCCCGACTGCTCGGAGCGGTTGCCGGGGACGTTGCCCGTGTCCACCCAGACGACGGGCGACGAAAGGGGCTGGCCGAGGAGCTTCTTGACCTTCCCCGGCGACGCGCCGCGGCTCGACTTGACCTTGCCCCCGTACACGGCGTCGCGGCTCCACTCGTAGATGGCGGGCTGGCAGCGAAACTGCTCGTCGAGAAGGCAGGACAAGTCCTGCCTCATCATCTGCAGCAGCTCGAAGTGGCTGCGCTTGTAGTTCTCGTCGTTGCGGAACGACCAGGCGCGCACGATGGGCGGAAGCTGCAGCGGGTCGCCGACGAGGACGAGGCGCTTGGCCACGGCGGCGGCCACCGCGACCTTCGGGTAGGCGTTCATGCCGGCCTCGTCGACGAGGACGAAGTCGAAGGGGCGGATCTCCTGGCCGAGGCCGTCCGACACGACGAGGGCCGAGGCGAGGGCGTCGAGCGTCATGCCGACGATGCCGTGCCGCTCCTGCAGGTTCTGGAACAGGGGAACGACCGGCGCGCGCAAGGCCGGGTCCTTGCCCTCCTCTTCCTCCTCCATGCGGAACGAGGAGATGCGCTTGTTGACGTGCGCCAGGTCCGGCGCCACCTTGCCCGATTCGCCCAGCCGGACCATCTTGGCCTCCAGGCTCTTGTCGCCCCGCAAGGCCTTGCGCAGGGCGTTGTCGATGGCGACGTGCGTGTGGCTGGTGACGAGCACGGACTTGCCGCGCGCCGCGGCTTCCTTCAGGAACCGGGCGATGACGGTCGTCTTCCCCGTGCCCGGGGGCCCTTGCACCAGAAGGACGCCCCGCTCAGGGAGGTTCAGGGCGAGGCGCACGGCGCGGGCCTGCGCGGGACGCAATCCGTTGTCCTGCCAGCCGGGCACGGGCTTGTCCACCAGCTTGGGCAGGCGGGCCGGGTCAGGGTCGTCACCGATGCGCTGGACCACGGCGAAGGCGCGCAGGAGGTTGCGGTAGAGCGTGGCGTTCGTCTGGGGCCGGAGCTGGATCTCGATGCCCTTGCGCAGGTCGCCCCAGGCGGCGTTGTCGGCGACGAGGTCCAGGATGCTGCCGGCCTTGCGTTTCACCTCGACGTTGACCGCGTCCTTGGAATCCGGCTTCGCCTCGGCGGGGAAGCCTTCGACGCGCGACCCCGTGACGACCCAGCGCGGGTTGCCGTGCATCACCTGCACCTTGAGGCGGCCGCCGCCGGGGACCGGATGCGACTCCTCGACGAGGCAGCGCAGCCCCTTGGCGGCGTCGCCCTCTTCCTCCTCCACGGAGATCTCCTCCTGCAGGGCCTTCTGGTGTTCGTCCATCGTGGGGACGCGCGGATCGACGATGGGCTGCACCCGCAGCGCGTGGCAGTGGCTGCACGATTCGACCAGGGCGGGGCCGAAGCGGGCCATCGTCCGGCGCCCGGCGCCGCAGTGCGGGCATCCCTCCACGCCGCGGCGACCCTTGCCACGGATATGAGGTCATGCCGTGCGAGCCGACCAACTGGCCACGGATTTCACGGAGCTCACGGAGGTTGTGGCTTCCGTGGAATCCGAGAAATCCGTGGCCGGGCGTCGTCGGCGCGACCGGCACGGCCATCAACCTCGCCCCGACTGCGAGCCTGTGGCCGCCCCGCCGCCGACGCCCGGATCTCCCAGCGTGCAGGTCGTCCTCGAGGACAACGGCATCCTTACCGTCACCCTGGCGCGCCCCGAGAAGAAGAACGCCCTCGACCTCGACGCGCTGCGGCTGCTGGCCGACGCCATCGAGCACGCCCGCGACGAGGCCCGCGTGCGCGTCGTCGTGCTGCGCGCCGAGGGCGACTCGTTCTCCGCCGGCGGCGACATCCAGGTCATGCGGCAGTTCGCGGGCGACGCGCAAGCGACCCTCGACAGGCTGCGCGGCGGCCTCAACCGCCTCGTGAACCTGCTGCACGACCTGCCCAAGCCGGTCATCGCCGCCGTCCAGGGCAACGCGTACGGCGCCGGCGCCATCCTGGCGTTCCAGTGCGACCTCGCCGTGGTCGCCGACGATGCCACGTTCAGCCTGAGCTTCCGCCACGTCGGCCTCATCCCGGACACCGGAGGAACATGGCTCCTGCCGCGCGTCGTCGGCTTGCAGCGCGCCAAGTACCTGGCCTGGACGGCTGCGCCGTTCTCGGCCGCCGAGGCGGTCGAGTGGGGCTTGGCGCTGAAAGCCGTGCCCAAGACGCAGCTCGACGCCGCGGTGCGCGCGCTGGCCACGACGCTCGCCGATGGCCCCGCCCCTGCATTGGGTCTCGCGAAGCAGGCGATGCATGCCAGCTTGGACGCCACGCTGGAGGACGGGCTCGACCGCGAGGCGCGGCTACAGGCGGCGGCGTTCCTGACGCCCGAGCATGCCGAGGGGCGCGACGCGTTCTTCGAGCGAAGGAAACCGAAGTTCCGTTAGCCCGTCCATGGGGGCCAAGTCGGGACCCCCCAGACGACGCCAACGCCGCCGACGGCGGAAGGGTTTGACCCTTATTCGGGGAATCGAACGGGCCCCTCCAGTGGAATCGAACGGCTCACCCAATCCCTTCAAGATGTGCAACCTTCCGCCGGCCGTGGACGTCAAGACCGTCACGGTCATCGGGGCCGGCACGATGGGCTCGGGCATCGCCCAGGTCTGCGCGCAGGCCGGCTACCAGACCCACCTCGTCGACGCCAACCATCTGGCCCTCGAGCGGGGGATGCAGCGCATCGACGAGTTCTGGGCCAAGGGCATCGCCAAGGGCAAGACGACGGAGGCGCAGCGCACGGAATGGAAGGGCCGCCTCCATGCCAGCCCGGATGCGACGAAGCCCGCCAGGGAGTCGCAGCTGGTCATCGAGGCCGTCCCCGAGGACCTGAAGCTCAAGCAGCGCGTCTTCGCCCAGGTCGACAAGGCCGCCCCCGACGGCGCCCTCCTTGCCTCCAACACCAGCAGCCTCAGCGTCACCGCCATCGCCGCGGCCACGAAGCGCCCGTCCGCCGTCCTCGGCCTGCACTTCTTCAACCCCGTGCCGCTGATGCAGCTCCTCGAGATCGTCCGCCACGACGACACCAGCCCGGAGGCGCTGCGCATGGCGCAGGACGTCGGCAAGCGCCTCGGCAAGACGACGATCGTCGTCAAGGATTCCCCAGGTTTCGCCACCAGCCGGCTGGGCATCGTCCTCGGCAACGAAGCCATGCGGATGCTGGAGGAAGGCGTCGCCTCCGCCCGCGACATCGACACCGCGATGCGCCTCGGCTACGGCCACCCGATGGGGCCGCTCGAGCTGTCCGACCTCATCGGCCTCGACGTGCGCGCCGACGTGGGCGACTACCTGTATTCGCAGTTCAAGGGCGACCACTACCGCAGCCCGGACCTTCTGCGTCGCCTGGTCGCTGCCGGGGACCTGGGCAAGAAGAGCGGCCGCGGCTTCTACGATTGGAGCGACGGCGCGCCGCGGGAGCGGAAACTGCCATGAGCGTCGAAGCCTCGACCGCCGGCCGCGTCCGCATCCTGACCTTGGACCGCCCCGAGGCGCGCAACGCCCTCGACGCCGGCCTGCGCAAGGAGCTCATCGCGAAACTGAAGGACGCCGAATCCGACCCGGCCATCGGCGCTGTCGTCCTCACCGGGGCCGGGACGGCCTTTGCCGCCGGCGCCGACCTGAAGGAACTGCTGACCCGCAGCAGCGACGAGCAGCTGCACTTCCTCCAGCCGCCGCACATCTACTCCACCCTCGAGGGGCTGGCCAAGCCCGTCATCGCCGCCATCAACGGCCACGCCCTCGGCGCCGGCCTCGAACTTGCCACGGCGTGCGACGTCCGCGTCTGCGCGGACTCCGCCA
>JAXDQQ010000207.1:0-4787 GCA_034667805.1 Thermoplasmata archaeon
AACGAAGGGACCGTCGCCGGCCCCATGAGCCTCTCCGTCAAGGAGATCACCCACGGGTCGGGCGAGACCGGCGTCTTCGGCGAGATCTTCGTCGGCCTCGGCATCCTCATCGGACTCGCCGGCGCCGCCCTCGGCGTCCTGCAGGCCATCGGCTTCTTCGACGACTCGCCCGCCGGCGCCCTGGCCGCCCGCAACGACGCCTTCAGCCTCTGGTTCCTCCTCGCCATCGAAGGCCTCGGCTTCACCGTCTTCGGCATCATGTGCCTGGTCTCGGGCTGGGACCGGGCCCACCACCTGGACTGACATCGGTTCGTTCGGCTCATCTAGCGCCTCCATCCTGGTCGTGCCGTGGTCGACACGCTGCTCCTCGTGAAGCTCGTCGCCACGCCGCTGCTCATCACCCTCGTCTACGCCATCGAGCGGCGCTTCGGCCACGCCGTCGCCGGCCTGGTCTTCGGCTTCCCGCTGACGTCGTCGTTGGCCACCGCCTTCCTCGCCGCCGAGCAGGGCGCTGCCTTCGCCCGGGCCGCCGTGCCGGGGCTGATGGCCGGCATCACGACCCTTGGCGTCTTCCTGCTGGCCTTCGGCCACGCCGCCGCCCGCCGCCCCTCGTGGCCGGCCGCTTTGGCCGCGGCGTTCGCGGCCTACGTCCCGACGGCCCTGCTCTTGGGCTGGCTCGGCTTGGGGTTCACCGCCGCGACGCTGCTGGCCATCGCCGTCCTCGGTGCCGCCGTGGTCGGCATGCCGCGGCGGTTGGGGCCGGTCACGGCGCGGCCGCACGGCCGATGGGAGCTGCCGCTGCGCGCCGCCATCGGGACGGCGCTGGTGGCCGCGCTGACGGAAGCCGCGCGCGACCTCGGCCCCGCGGGCACCGGCCTGCTCTTGCTCTTCCCGGCGGTCACATCGACGCTCGCGAGCTTCGTTCTGGCACGGGCCGGGCCGGCCGCCGTCGTCCGCATGCTCCGCTCGATGGCCTGGGGCTGCTTCTCGTTCGTCGCTTTCTTCGTCGTGGTGGGCCGTGCGTTCGGCACGATGCCCACGGCGACCGCCTTCCTCCTGGCCGGCCTGGCGGCCGTCGGGGCCAGCGGCGTCACCTGGCGCCTCGGCGTCTCGCGCATCCCGGGATAAGGAGAGGCTGGGCGCGGCCGGGGAACAAGGCCTTTGACCCCGAAGGCGATGCCCACGACCTGATGCAAGACGGCCACGACAAGGACAAGGCTGGTGGCGGCCACGACGGCAAGACCGCCGAGGCGGGACTGCTGACGGCCTACCAGACGCCGATCCTAGTGCGGACGCTGGAGGAACGCGACATCGACCGCGTCATCGAGCTGCAGCGCCAATGCTTCCCGGGCATGAAGCCGTGGAGCAAGGACCAGCTGCGCAGCCATCTCCGCACCTTTCCCGAGGGGCAGATCGTCGTCGAAGTGGACGGCAAGGTCGTGGGCTCCTCGAGCAGCCTCATCCTCGACTTCGACGCGTACGAGGAGACGCACTCGTTCAAGGACATCAGCGGCGAGGGCACCATCCGCAACCACGACCCCGACGGCAAGGACCTGTACGGCATCGAGGTCATGGTGGACCCCGCCTACCGCAGCATGAAGATCGGCGCCCGCCTCTACGCTGCCCGCAAGGAGCTGGCCCGCCGCCTCAAGCTCAAGCGCATCCTCATCGCTGGACGGATGCCCGGTTACCGCGACCTGCAGGCCAAGTACACGCCGTCCGAGTACGTCGAGGCCATCATGCGCAACGAGGTCGACGACCCGGTGCTGTGGTTCCAGATGCGCAACGGCTTCGTCCCGCAGCACGTCCTGCGCAACTACCTGCCCAACGACGCCGAGTCGCTCGGCCACGCCGTCCTCATGGAGTGGAGCAACATCGACTACCAGGCGACGCCCGGCCGCGCGCTGATGAGCAGCCATCCGGTGCGCATCGCCGTCATCCAGTACCAGATGCGCCAGCTCGGCTCCTTCGAGGACTTCGAGAAGCAGACGGCCTACTTCGTCGACGTCGCGGCCGACAAGCGCAGCGACTTCGCCGTCTTCCCGGAACTCCTGACCACGCAACTACTCAGCATGACGCCGGAGGCCGACCCCGGCAAGGCCGTCCGCCAGCTGGCCACCTACACGCCGCGCTACCTCGAGCACTTCCGTGGCCTCGCCGTTCGCTACAACATCAACATCATCGGCGGCACCCACATCGTCGAGGAGCAGGGCCGCCTGAAGAACACGGCCTTCCTCTTCCGGCGCGACGGGACGGTGGAGCGGCAGGAGAAGCTGCACATCACGCCCAACGAGCGGCGCTGGTGGGGCATCGAGCCGGGGGACGCCCCGCAGGTCTTCGACACCGACGAGGGCCGCATCGCCATCCTCGTCTGCTACGACGTCGAGTTCCCGGAATTGGCGCGCATCGCCGTCGACCGGGGCGCGCGCATCCTCTTCGTGCCGTACTGCACCGAGGACCGGCAAGGGCACCTGCGCGTCCGCTACTGCGCCCAGGCGCGCGCCGTCGAGAGCCAGGTGTACGTCGTGACGGCGGGCACTTGCGGCAACCTGCCGGCCGTGGAGAACATGGACGTGCAGTACGCCCAGAGCGCCGTCTTCACGCCGAGCGACTTCAGCTTCCCGCGCGACGGCATCGCCGCCGAGGCCAACCCCAACGTCGAGATGGTCGTCATCGCCGACCTCGACCTCGAGCTCCTGCGCCGCCACCATCGCCGCGGCAGCGTGCGGCAGCTGCAGGACCGCCGCAAGGACCTCTACAGCCTCACGTTCGGCGTGCCGCTCAACGGCGGGCCGTCGGTGCCGCTGCCAGAGAAGGGCGTGCCGACGAAGTAAGGCGGGCAAGCCCGCCGGGCTTGCCCGCCCTACATCTTGTAGCGCAGGATCGCCACGATGCCGCCGAAGGTGGCGCTGAGCATGCCGCCTTCTTCGCTCGCGGCGGACACGATGTGCACCGCGGTGCCGGAGGCCTCGGCGAGGTCGGACAGCTCCTCGATGACGTCCTTCTTCGTCATCTCGGTCTGGTTGCCACCCCATTTCTTGGCGACCTCGTTGTAGGCGTCGTCGAGCTGCATCGTCGGGACCGACTTCTCGATGACCTCGCCGGACTGGCGGTTGGTGAAGATGAGGCGCCACTTGCGCAGGCCCTCGGCAAGGAGCAGGTGCTTGACGGCGCCGGCGAGGAGCGCCTTGCGGACCTCGTCCTCACCGTAGGTCACCATGCCGGTGTCCTGCTTGATGTGGACGAGGAACTCCTGCATCAGCTTGCGGTCCTGGTGCCGGCCGATCTCCTCGATGGCGTCGCCGGCGTTCTGCACCATCTCCTTGAGGCCCTGGTCGTCGTCGGTGTAGCCGGTGTCGAAGAACTGCGGGTGCAGCTTCTTGGCGAGTTCGTGCTGGAGATATCCCTCGCGCGCGAAGAACTCCTTCGTCGGGCCCGGGCCGCCCAGGAGGAGGGCCTTGATGTCGGCGTGGAGGAAGATCTCCGTCGCCTTCTCGGCGCACTGCGTGAACCATTCGTGCGCGGCGATCTCGATGAGGCGTTCGAAGCGCTGCGCCGACTGGCCGCCGCGGCCGTGCTTGGACGGCACCAGGGACGTGCGCGTGTACACGGGCTGGATGGACTTGCCGCGCAGGAAGCCCATCGAGCATTCCTTGCGGTCCAGGATGATGAGCCCGTACGAGTTCTCGACGGCGCCCATGCTCTTCAGGGGGTCGAGGATGAACGTCGAGTCGCAGCGGTAGATGCCGGTGTTGACGGGCACCGGCGGCTCGATGAAGTGGGCCACCGAGGAGGTCTTGCCGGCCCCCACGTTGACGTCGCCGACGAAGATGGCGAGGCCGTTCTTCGGCGTCTCGCGGTAGTTCTTCAGGCGTGCCAGGATGGACGTGAGCGCCGAGGAGACCGCGTCCCCCGTCTGCTTGGACTTGATGTTGGACGCCTTGCCGATTTCGTCGCGTACCATGGCAGCGACGTCCGAGAGCTGGCGCGTCGGGGGCACGTAGATGGTGACCAGCGTCGTCCCGACGCCGCGGTACTGCGCCAGTTCCTCCAGGTTCCGCTTGAAGACGTAGCGCTGCCGCTCCGTCCACTCCGGCTCCTTGGGCGGCGCTGCCACGGCCGCGGCCAGGAAGGGGTGGTATTTGAGCGCCTCCGATTGCCCACCCTGACGGGCCACGGATTTCACGGAGGACGCGTTTTTCGTGCCCTTCGCGAAATCCATGGCTGGGCCGGCGTCGCAGGCCTCAAAGCCATCCCTCCCCTCGCAAGCCTGAATGGAACGCGTCGCCCTCGTCATGGGAGGCAGCATCCTCGCCCCGCCGGAGCCCGACACGGCCTTCCTCGGCCAGGTCGCCGACCGGCTCACCGCCTGGAGCAAGAAGGCGCAGCTCTTCGTCGTCGTCGGCGGGGGCGCCCCGGCGCGCCGCGCCATCGAGGCCGCCCGCGCCTGCGGTGTGGCCGAGGGCGACCTCGACCGCATCGGCATCCAAGCCACGCGCCTCAACGCGCAGAGCCTGGCCTGCATCCTGCGCAAGAAGGGCGCCAACGCGAACCTCGAGATCCCCGTCACCACGGCGCAGGCGCTCCGTCTCGCCACGCAGCACGAGATCGTCGTCATGGGCGGCACGGTCCCGGGCCACTCCACGGACTACGTCGCCGTCGAGCTGGCCGTCGACGGCAAGTGCGACCGCTTCGTCAACGCCACCAACGTGGACGGCGTCTACACCAGCGACCCCAACAAGCACCGCGATGCCAAGTTCAAGCCCGAGCTGAGCTTCGACGACCTC
>JAXDQQ010000208.1:0-2518 GCA_034667805.1 Thermoplasmata archaeon
GGCAACGGCGAGCGCGCCAAGCTCGCCCCTCTTGGCACCTTGTTCGAGACGAGCGCGTGGCTGTTCTTCGACGCCGTGGTCGCCCTCTTGATGCAGAGGCTGGGCGAGACGGAAGCCAGCATGCGCAAGAGGCACGCGACGCTCGAGTGAGGCTGGCGAACCGGCGAACCGGCCGCAGTGTCTCTTGCGCAGCCGAGCCGCCTGGTCTTTGGGGCGACGGTCATGTCCGGCCGTGGTCTCCCTTATTCGCCGAAGGCGCTAGCCCTTGTCCATGGACGACGCTCCGGACGAAAACAGGCTGGCGGGCACATGCCCCCTTTGCGGAGCGAAGGTGGCCTCGCCGAGGCAGGCGCCATTCCTGGACCTCCTGGCCTCCCACTTCGAGACCGGCTGCGCCGCCGTCGCCCTCGTCCCGACCTAGCGACGGCTACCTCAGCTCGCCGACGGCCTTGCACTGCGGGCAGGCGATGGAGAGCGGCCGCACGCCGGTGTCGAGCGCGCTGAACTTGGTGCGGCAGTTGCGGCAGGTCAGCGGGATGCGCTTGACGTCGTCCGCCTTGACCTCGGGCGCCCTGCCGATGGGCGGCGCCTTGCCGTCGTAGACGCCGAGCGCCTTGCAGTTCGGGCAGGCGTGGGTGAGCGGGCGCCGCCCGTTGTCGGGCATGAAGAAGACGGCGCGGCAGTTCTGGCACTGCACCTGCCGCGTGGGGACGCGCCCCGTGCCCATGCCGACGCTATAGGTGGACAAGGCGACCAGGCCGACGAGGGCCATGAGGACGCCCGCCGAGAGCCACTGCCACGTGTTCAGGGTCAGCGCCTCGAGCGCGCTCGTCGGCCAGCCCCAGTTGAAGAGGTCGGCGTCGTCGAGCGAGAGGAACATCAGCCACAGCAGGACGATGCCGCCCACCACGAGGGCGGACACCGAGAGGCGACGGACGTCCCGAAGGTCCACGAGCTTCGATGGCCGGGCCGATTAAAGGCTGTGCGTCACCTGCGCGACTTCTTCACTGAAAGGACGGCGTTCGCCTTCTTCTTCACCGAGACGACGGCGTTGCCTTTCGCGGGGGCAGCGGCCTTGCCCTTGCGTTCCTCCAGCACCGCGTGCGCGGCGGCGAGGCGGGCGATGGGCAGGCGGTACGGGCTGCAGCTGACGTAGTCGAGCCCGGTGCGGTGGCAGAACTTGACGGAGTCCGGGTCGCCGCCGTGCTCGCCGCAGATGCCGACCTTGAGGCCCGGCCTGGTGGCGCGGCCCTTCTGCGTCCCCATCTGCACCAGTTGCCCGACGCCCGTCTGGTCCAAGGTCGAGAACGGGTCGGCCGGGATGAGCTTCTGCTCGATGTACTGGCCGAGGAACGAGGCGGCGTCGTCCCGCGACACGCCGAGCGTGGTCTGCGTCAGGTCGTTGGTGCCGAAGCTGAAGAACTCGGCCGTGCGCGCGATCTCGTCGGCCGTCAGGGCGGCGCGCGGCAGCTCGATCATCGTGCCGACGAGGTAGGGGACCTCGATGCCCTGCTCGGCGAAGACCTTCTTCGCCTCGTCGCGGACGCGGGAGTCCTGGTGGTCGAACTCGGAGGCGTGCCCGACGATGGGGATCATGATCTCCGGGTGCACCTTGACGCCCTCGCGCTTGACCTGGCAGGCGGCCTCCAGGATGGCGCGCGCCTGCATGCGCGTGATCTCGGGGTAGGTGATGCCGAGGCGGCAGCCGCGGTGGCCGAGCATGGGGTTCGACTCGTGCAAGGCCTGGATGCGGCCCTGCAGCTCGGGCAGGCCGATGCCCATGAGGAGGGCCATCTGGCGCTGCTCCTTCTCCTCGTGCGGCAGGAACTCGTGCAGCGGCGGGTCGAGCAGGCGGATGGTCACCGGCTTGTCGCCCATGGCGCGGAAGATGCCGGCGAAGTCCTCGCGCTGCAGCGGCAGCAGCTTGGACAGCGCCTCCTCCCGCTCGGCGCGGCTCTCCGCGAGGATCATCTCGCGCATGTGCTCGATCTTGCCGGGGCCGAAGAACATGTGTTCGGTGCGGCAGAGGCCGATGCCCTCGGCGCCGAAGGCGATGGACGTCTGCGCCTGGTCGGGCTGGTCGGCGTTGGCGCGCACCTTCATCGTCCGCACCTTGTCGGCCATCTTGAGGAGCCGGTCGAACATGCGGTACACCGGCGCGTCCTTCGGGTCGAGGGCGTTGTCGACGAGGACCTGCACGACCTCGGAGGGGAGCGTCTTGACCTGGCCCTGGATGACCTCGCCGGTGAAGCCGTCGAGGCTGATCCAGTCGCCTTCGCGCACGAGGTGCTGGTTGCCGACGGCGAAGGCGCGCGCCTTGTAGTCGATGCGCAGCGCCGAGCAGCCGGCGACGCAGACCTTGCCCATCTGCCGCGCCACGAGGGCAGCGTGGCTCGTCATGCCGCCGCGCGCGGTGAGGAAGCCCTCCGACGCGTGCATGCCGTGGATGTCCTCGGGGCTGGTCTCGTCGCGCACGAGGATGACCTGCTCGCCCCGCTTCTTCCAGGCGACGGCGTCG
>JAXDQQ010000209.1:0-6364 GCA_034667805.1 Thermoplasmata archaeon
TGCGTCACCGGCTTCGTGCGCCCCGACGCGGGCGAAGTCGAGATCGCCGGCATCGACGTCTTCCGCAACCAGACGGAGGCGGCGTACCACATCGGCCTCGTGCCCGACCAGTACGACTTCTACCCCAACCTCACCGGCCGCCAGCACCTCGAGTTCTACGGGCGCCTCCTGGGCATGGACAAGGGCCGCCGCGAGGAACGCATCGCCCAGGTCCTGCAGCTCGTCCGCATGGAGGAGCGCGCCGACTCGCGCGTCAAGGGCTACAGCCACGGCATGAAGCAGCGCATCTGCATCGCGCAGGCCATCCTGCACGAGCCCGACCTCATCTTCTTCGACGAGCCGACCAACGGCCTCGACGCCCAGGGCGCCTTCGAGCTGCGCGAGATGATCAAGGGCCTGGCGCACGACGGGACGACCGTGTTCCTCAACAGCCACCAGCTCAACGAGGTCGAGCAGACCTGCCGCCGCGTCGCCATCATCGCGCGCGGGGAACTGAAGGTCGTCGCCGAGGTCGCCGACCTGCGCCGCCGCGCCGGCTCCGGCGAGGGGACCGTGCAGGTGCGCGTCCTCAACCCGTCGGCCAAGCTCGCCACGGCCGCCAGCGCGGCCCTTGGCTCCAAGCCGACCTTCAAGGAGGACGTCCTTGAGTTCACGGGCACCCAGGACACCGCCGCCACCGTCGTCACCGCCATCGTCAAGGCGGGCGGCAAGGTCGTCGCGGTGTCGTCCTCGTCGGCCAGCCTGGAAAGCGCCTTCCTCTCCCTCGTGGAGGACTCGTCATGACCGCACCGGAGGCGGCGTAGATGGACTTCGGCCGCGCCGTCTACGAGGTCGCCCGCAAGGACGTCCTGCAGCACATCCGCACCAAGCGGCTGCTGATCATCGGGATCTTCTTCGTCGTCGTGCTGCAGATCGTCACGATGGTCTTCCCGCTGGCGTTCGGCGACATGGAGGATCCCGCACCCGGCGAACCGTCGCTGGAGAACACGCTGTTCTTCTTCCACCTCAACGCGTCGCTCTTTGGCGGCCTCTTCGCCATCCAGCTGCTGTGCATCGTGCTCACCGCCGATGCCGTCTGCTCGGAGTGGAGCCAGCGCACCATCTTCCTGCTGCTGTCGAAGCCGGTGTCGCGCACCGCCTTCGTCGTGGGCAAGTACATCGGCTCCATCGTGAGCATCATCCCGACCATCGCGGCCCTGTACGTCCTGCAGTACTTCCTCATGATGATGGTGTACCCGGGCCAGCCCACCGGTGACGAGGTCATCGGCTTCATCCTCATGCTGGGGATGCTGGCGCTGGGCGCCATGGCGGTGGCCTCGGTGGCGCTGTTCTTCTCGTCCCTGACGAGGTCGAACGTCCTGAGCCTCATCCTGACCCTGCTGGTCACGTTCTTCCTGTTCCCCATCCTGAGCGCCATCGGCGACATCCAGTTCGGCGTGGACCAGTCGAAGGCGTTCCAGAACGGCGGCGACGGCGACACGCTCGACCCGGAGGACTGGAAGTACGACTGGAGCCACTACATCACGCCGTCCGGCACGCTGTCGGCGGCGCCGGGCCTCCTGATGCCGCACCAGAACGGCGACGACTTCGGCTTCTCGCTGTCGCTGTTCATCCCGCAGTTCGCGCCGCACCGGACCTGGCTTGCCGTGCTGTCCGGCCTGGGCTTCACGGCGTTGCTCGTGGGCCTGTCGATCGTGCGCGTCAACAAACGCAATTTCGAATGACGGTTCCCGCGGCCCGGCAGGAGCAAACGCAGAGCCCGCAGAGATTGCGTCCTCTGCGAACTCTGCGCTCCCTGCGGCTGCCCTGCGGGGCCTGAGGATCTGTCAAGACGCGGGCGATTGGACCAACGCCTCGGCCACGCGTTCGCGCAGCGCCGCGGCGTCTGGCGCCGACTGCATCGCCACGCGCAGGCGCTTGGCGCCAGGCGCGCCGGCCACCAGGCGCGTCGCCTGCCGGCGCAGGTCGCCGATGCCGATGCCAAGCCGCTCGGCGCGCTCGAGGTATTGCACGAGAGTCGCCATGCGGGCCGCGAGGTCCGGCGCGGGGCCGACGTCGCGCCCGTCGAGCGCGGCGCGCATGCGGGCGAAGACCGTCGGGTCGTGCATGGCCGCGCGTGCGATGAAGAAGCCCGCGCAGTCGGTCTCGTCGCGCATGCGCACGACGTCGGCAGGGGTGCGCAGGTCGCCGTTGCCGACGACGGGGATGTCCAGCGCGGCGACGAGGCGGCCGATGTGCGGCCACTCGGCGTCGCCCTGGTAGCCCTGCTCGACGGTGCGCGCGTGCAGCGTCACCCAGTCGATGCCGGCGTCCTGCGCGACCTTGCCGACCTCGACGTAGGTGTGGCGTGTGGCGGAGGGGCCGAGGCGCATCTTGGCGGAGACGAGCTTGATGCCCGCCTCGTCGGCGGCCTTGCGTGCGGCGCTCAGCACGGCGCCGGCCTTGGCGGGGTCGCGCATGAGGAAGCCGCCGGCGCAGGAGCGCAGGATGTTGGGCGCGGGGCAGCCGAGGTTGACGTCGACGAAGTCGGGCGTGATGCGCGTGGCGAGGCGTTCGATGGCCGCCGTCATCTCCGCCGGCTCGGCGCACATGAACTGCACGCCGTACGGACGCTCGCCCGGCCAGGGCTCCAGGTGTTTCCACGCGCCCGGCGAGTCGTGCATGAGGCCGATGGCGGCCACCATCTCGCTGCACGTGACGTCGGCGCCCGATTCCGCGGCGATGGAGCGGAAGGCGGCGTCGGTGACGTCGACCATGGGCGACAGCACCAGGGGCCACTTGCGGTCCGTCCCGCCGATCGTCATCTCTGGCGCTGCCGACGCGGCGGGGGCCGAAAGGGTTGCGCTCCGGCGGCTGGTCCGGATCAGGGGGCGGGGCCGAGGCGGTACTCGGCGTTGAAGGCGCCCCACCAGTGGTTCGGCGACGCTTCGGCGAGCGCGGTCGGGTACGTCACGGGGACGTCGCGGGCGTCGCGTAGCACGCTGCTTGGGCCGAACGCGACGGTGGCGTGCGCGGCCCGCGTCAGGGCTGCCTGCTCGGACGCCCACGACCGCACGAGGTCGGGGCCGCCACCGTACTGGCGCGTCTCGACGTGGTTCGGGCCGGGCTCGACGGCCTTGGACAGGATGTCGATGCGCAGCGCCCAACCGCCGTCCGCGGTGACGCGCCACGTCTCCTCGCCGCCGGCCAACGGCTCGTTGACGATCGTCGCGGCATGCACCGGCGCCCCCATCTGCGCCCAGTCGTCCTCCGTCGTGTTGGTGTAGGCCTCGACCACGAAGTCGACGAGCGGTGCGGTCAGGTCTCCAGGCCCGCCGGCCCGCATGGGGACGGTGACGAAGACGGTGAAGTCCTCGATGCAGCGGTGCAGCAGGACCCGCACCTCCGGCGCCAGCGGGTTGACGAACGACCAGGACGCCGGCACGAGGCCCACGAGGTCGGTCGCCAGCATGAACCGGTGCACGTTGTAGGCGTAGCAGTGGCGCGAGTCGGCGAAGAAGTCGCCGTGCGGGGGCGTGTACTCCTCGAACACCGGGTCGGGGAACGGCTCCGGGTCCGACGCGCACCCCGCCAGGGCGGCCGCCACCAGCAGAAGCACCAGGGCACCTCCGGACCGCACAAGGGGCCAGGGCCGCCCAGGGGTCTTGAGACCTTTCGTCGCCGTATCGAACTGAGGCTGGGGCTACAGGTCGCGGACGGCGGGCTCGATGCGATCGGGGTCCTCGACCTTGGGGCGGATGGCCTCGCGGCGCCCGCTGGGGCCGAGGTTCCACAGCTCGCTCTTGCCGCCGGCCGCAGGGGCGGGCGCGCTCGGCATCGGGGGGGCCACGCGTTCGCCGGGCCAGGCCGGCACTTGGAGCTCATCGGGCTCCGGGGCGGCGGCCTCCTCGGCGGGCGCGGCCTCCACCGGGGTGCCGCCCGCGACGGACTCGACGACGAAGCAGCGCTCGAAGCCGCCGCGCCGGCGGCGCTTGGCTTCCTTGACGAGCTTGAGGTCCTCGCGGGGGACGCCGCGCTCGACCAGCAGGGCCTCCAGGGCCTCGAGCAGGTCGGCGACCTCCTCGCGCTCCTCGCCGGGGCCGGCCGCGAGCAGCTCGGCGGCCTCCTCGGCGACCTTGCGCTTGAGGAAGCGGGCGCGCTCTTCGCCGGCGACCTCGCGGAAGGCGACGGAATGGCCGGCCTCGCGCACGAGCCGGGGGACCTGGTCGCGCACCAGGCGGCCGGCGTACGGCCGCACCTGGGCGTAGAAGGCCGCGAGGGCGGGGCCGAAGTCGTCCTCGCCGTGCACGGCGTATGTCTGCGTAAAAAGCGTCGCGATGGCGTCGCCGAGCGGATGCGTGTGCAGGGCGAGGGCGGGTTTGCCCAAGGCGTGGGCCGTAGCGGCGGCGCCGACGGCGGCGGGGGGCGGGACGGGCCCGTCGAGCAGCGCGACGACGGCGTCGGCCTCGCGCACCTCGGGCAAGGGCGTGGCGCCGAGCAGGGCGGCGTCGTGGCCGTCGGCGCGGACGCGGGCGACGACGCGCTCGGCCAAGCCGCGGCCGGCCAGGGATTCGGTCGTGCCGGCCACCAGGATTCGGGCCACGGCCTTCCTAGCGGGAGGGGCTTGATACGGTTGCGCTTTCACGACGGCGCGGGACCGTCGTCGTTGGCGAGGAACAGCTCGACCAGGGAGTCGCGCCACAGGTCCCAGCGGGCCTGGCTGCCTGCGCCGTCCCCGTCGGCGGCGAAGAACGCGGCCGTCGCCTCGAACCCGTAGTTGTCGGGGCTGAAGCCGCCGTTCTCGTGGCTGGGCGGTTGCTGGTACACCGTCACCAGGAAGTCGCGCTGTCCCGGGTCCTTCACCAGCGGCTTCGACCGGGCCCAGGCATCGGCCACGCTGAGGCGGGGGACAGGCGCCTGCCGGCGTTCGTCGCAGGAGACGCCGCCCTTGAACGGCCACAACTCACTGCCTTCTGGTTGGCTGAAGGCGGGCCCGAGGAGGTTGGATTGGTGGACGAACCACCAGCGGGTCGAGCGTCCCTCGCGGTCCTGCAGCGCGACGTCGATCGTGGCGTCCCCGGACGGCAGCACGGGCAGCGGAAGGGCGACCGCCGAGGGGCTGAACTTGAGCACCGTGTACGCCAGGACGCAGCCGCCGTCGGCCAGGATCGGGCCGGCGTTGGGGTCCGCGGCCAGGTGGTCCATGGCGTCCTTCGTGGTCCAGCCCAGGCCAAGGAAATCCTGGTCCTCTCCGGGGTGGACGAGGAACGACCGGGTCTGGTTGGCCAAGAGCGGCATCGGCGCCGGCCACTCGTCGGCAGAGCCCAAGGCGCCCGTCACGTCGTAGGCCAGGAGCTGTTGGCCGGACACGGGGATGTCCTCGCAGGGGAACTCCTTGCAGCGTTTGTCGCGCGTCTCGTGGAGGATCCGCGAGGGGGCGAGGTGGCCGCCCTCGTACTCGTAACGCAGGCCGGAGCGCTCGAAGACGACGCTGCCATGGTCGACGCTGCGGTTGGCATCCGCCGGAGGGTAGAGCGTCCACCCGACGCCTTGCAGGTTCGGTTCCAAGGCATCCGGCCAGGTCATCCATTGGCCCATGCAATCGTCCCGGCCAAGGCACGAGGAGGAGTGGCGGACGACGCGGAACTTGGCGTCCAGGGAATAGGTCCCGGCGTAGCCGTCGGGGGGATTGACCTGGGTCAGGGTGTAGGCAGCGTGCGGCGCCAGGTCGCGGTCGGCCTGCATGGTCGCCGGTCGGAGCTCGAGTTCCATCCCGTACCCGTCGGGGCCGACCGGCCCGTAGAGGGCCTTGAACGCGTGCGGCGTCACCGTCTCCGGCGGGTCGTCGGCGCAGCCTGCCAGGGGCAGGAAGGCCAGGACCAGCAGCGCGGCCGCTCGCACGGCCAACGGTGGAGCTGGAGGCTCTTAGCCCTTGTTGGCGCTTCGCGAACGCGTTAGGCCGCCACGGTCTCGATGTGGTTGCGGCGGGCCCAGCGGCCGAGCTCGTCGATGATGGGGACCAGGTCGTGGCCCTTGGCGGTGAGGCGGTACTCGACGCGGGGCGGCGTCTCGCGGAACGTCTTGCGCTCCACGATGCCGCAGGCCTCCAGCTCGCCCAGGCGCTGCGTCAGGGACACCGGGTTGATGGAGAGCTCGCGCTTGATCTCGTTGAAGCGGCGCGGCTCCTCCTCCTTGAGCAGCCAGACGATGTTCAGGGCATGGCGGCGCGACAGGAGCTCGATGGCGGCTTCCTGGTTGGGGCAGCATCCAGGAGGTCCGGTCACACCATGGTATAGTCGGTATACCGCTATAAACCTTGTAGCTCTAATAGTCCACTTTCCATACTAGGAGCGATGACACGCATCGTGTCCCATAACGCGACCGG
>JAXDQQ010000210.1:0-9486 GCA_034667805.1 Thermoplasmata archaeon
GTGCCGCGCTTGAAGAGGCCGAGGTCCTCGGAGGCGGCGACCTCGGCGATGGTGAAGCAGTCGTGCACCTCGAAGAAGTCGATGTCGTCGACGGTGGCCTTGGCGCGCTTGAGGGCGGCCTGGCCCGCGGCGATGGCGCCAGGGAGGCTCGTGAGGTCGTCGCGGTCGTGCAGCGCGGCGATGCTGCCGGCGCGCTCGCTGGCGTCGATGTAGATTGGCGTGTCGGTGAGCTCGGCGGCGGTCTTCTCGTCGCACAGGATGGCGGCGGCGGCGCCGTCGGAGAACGGGCAGGCGTCGTAGAGCTTGAGCGGGTCGGCGACCTTCATGGAGCCCATGACGTCCTCCATGGTGATCTTCTTCTGCAGGTGCGCCACCGGGTTGTGGGTGGCGTTGTCGTGGTTCTTGATGGCGACGTTGGCAAGGTCGCGCTCGCCAGCGCCGTAACGCGAGAAGTAGGAGCGCGCCATGGTGGCGTAGAGGCCGGGGAACGAGCAGCCGGTGCCGCCCTCGTACGTGTAGTCGGAGCCGTAGGCGAAGTACGTCGTGGCGGTCAGGGTGTCGAGCATCGAGACGCGCTCCACGCCGCCGACGAGGACCGCATCGGAGAAGCCGCCGGCGACCTCGCGGTAGCCATGGTGGAACGCCGTGCCGCCCGAGGCGCACGCGGTCTCGACGACGGTGGCCGGCTTGGAATCCAGGCCCAAAGCGGTCATGATGAGCGGGCCCAAGTGGCCCTGCTTCTCGGCCATGCCGAACGCGTTGCCGAAGAACGCGCTGTTGATGCGCTGCGGGTCGATGCCCGAGGATTGGATGGCGGTCTGGCTCGCCTGCGTCATGAGTTCGCGGGCCTGCAGGTCGTGCTTCCCGTACTTGGTGATGCCCACTCCGACGAGGCAGACGTCGCGCATTGTTTCGCACTCCAATGAACCCAAACAGGTTCGACTCTGGAATTGACCTTTCCAGGGATAAGGTTGGGGGTGCGAGGTCCTGGCGGACCGCCCGTACCGTGCCCTTGGGACAGGCTTCGACGCATCGCCGTCAAGGCTTATTGGCGGGGTCTCCGACTGGCCCGCCATGCGGGGCGTCTGGAAGGCTGCGGCCGTGGCCGCATTGCTCGTGGCCATGCTCCTGGCGGGCTGCGCCGAGGCCCCAGCGCCCCCGCCCGTGCCGGCCCCGGCCGTGGACCCGGTCATCGAGCAGGAGACCTTCGAGGCGCAGGTCTACGTGACGGCCCACGGCGGCTGCACCGGCGGCGTGTGCTCGGGCGGCTCCTATCCGAGCGTCATCTACCAAGCGTCCGAGGACGCGTCCATCCGGTCCATCGCCTTCGACATCGCCAAGCTCGACTACGAGGACAGGCCCGTGGAATGGAAACTCACCTGCGTCGCGCCCGACGACGAGGACCCCGGCTGCCTCCGGCCGTTGGCCCACGGACAAGAGCCGTTGCCGGCGCATGTCGAGGTCGCGATGCTCCACCTCACGCCGGAGACCGAACTGTGGCTCGAGGTGACCGTGCCGCCCATCGTGACGCCGATCGTCGACACGTTCGCCACGATCCTGATGGGCGATGCCCAGGTCAGCGGCACCCTGCACCTGCTGATGGTCGGGAACGCGACGGCTTCCGCGGACGACGACGCCTAGGCCAGCAGCGCCAGCGTCTTCTCGCCAAGGCCAGCGCCTTGCAGCGCGCCCTTGACCTTGCCATCGGCTCCCACGACGATGACCGTGGGCGTCGTGTCCGGGTCCTCGACGCCGAGCGCCTGCCCGACCGAGCCGTCCCAATCGGGGCAGATGACGACCCAGTCGGCCGGGTCGGCGCCCGGGTTCGCTTCCTGGACCTTGCCGGCCATCTTCTCGTAGTTCGACTTGACCTGGGCCTCGGCGACCTTCTTCCACAGGCCGCCGAAGGCGCGCAGGTCGACGATGCTGGCGGAGAAGACCTCGGACGGCTTGTGCTTGGCGCGCAACGCCTTGCTGACCTCCTTGGCCGTCTCCGTGCTCTTGGAGCCGTGCACCACGAGGACCGCGCGGCGGCCCTTGAAGGCGGCCGGGCTGACCTCGCGGCCCGACACGGCGGCCGGGACGGAGAAGGCGGGGACCGGCGAGCCGGGCGGGGGCAGGGGCATCGCGTTGCAAACGGGGCCGGCTTGATGACCGTTCGCAAGGCGCGCCGAGCGGGGCCGTTCCCGCTTCACGAGGGCCCAAGTCCCTCCGCCGACGCCGACGACGCCCAAACAGGGATTGCACGAATCGCAACGAAACGACGGCTGACGTCATTCGGGTCATTCGTGGAATCCCTGTTCCGTGGGAGTCGGCGCCTAGCGCAAGTCCCTGAGGGCCAAGTCGAGGTCGTGCACGCCCACGACGCCGACGGCGGAAGGAGGTTGCACGGCGTCCGGGGAATCGAACGGGCCCTGGCGCCCGTGTGTCAACCGTAAACCGCTCTTCCCAGATGCCGGCCGCCATCGACCTCGATGACCGTGCCCGTCGTCGCGCGAGCCGTGAGGAGGAAGACCACGGCCTCGGCGATGTCGTCCGGCGTCGGCGTGCGGCGCAGCGGGATGTGCTTCGCCATGCGCGCGAGGAACTCCTTCTCCTCCTCCGGCGACATGGGCCGGTTGGAGGGGCCAAGGACGGCGCCCGGCGAGACGCCGTTGACGCGGACGCCGGGCGCGAACTCGACGGCGCACAGGCGGGTGAGGTCTGCGAGCATCCGTTTCGCCAGCCAGTAGCCGACATGCGACCAGTCGTAGTCGTGCACGCGGGCGTCGATGAGGTTGACGACGGCGCCGCGGCGGCCGGCCGGCAGCTCCTCCGCGAACGTGCGGGCCAGCGCGAACGGCGCCCAGGCGTTGACCTCGACGGCTTCGCGCAAGTCCTCGCGGCTGAGGTTCGACACCTTGTTCTCGGGGAACGACGACGCGTTGTTGACGAGCAGCGTGACCGGGGCGCCGGCGGCCTTGCGGGCGTCGTGCAGGATGCGGCCGCGGTCCTTCGCTTTGGCCAGGTCGCCGCGCACGGCCCACGCCTGGCCGCCGGAGGCGCGCACCTCCTCGACGAGGGAGATGGCCTCACGCTTGGACTCGTGGTGGTGGACGACGACGGCCGCGCCCTCTGCCGCGACGGCTCGCGCGATGGCCGCCCCGATGCGCTTGGCCCCGCCGGTGACCAGCGCGACCTCGCCCTGCAGCTTCACGGCGTGCGAGAGGCCGGTCCTTCAAAGGCCTTGGCCGAAGCGCCGGCGCTTGGAAGCCCGTCGATCTTGGCCGCCAGCACGAAGTCGTTGCGCGACAACCCGTGGATGGCATGCGTGGAGAGCTCGACGCGGAGGCGCTTGTAGTCCGTCAGGTGCAGGTCCGGGTGGTGCTGCTCCTGCTCGGCGAGGCGGCCGATGTCGTTGGCCAACGCGAGCGCCGCGCGGAAGTCCTTCAACGTCCATTCCCGCACCAGGCGGTCCTTCTCCAGTCGCCAGGCCGGGATCTCTGCCAGCAGCCGCCTTGCCTCGTCCCCGGCGACCGGGGGCGTCTTGGCGTTGCAGGGCTCGCACTGCTGCTGTGACAAGGTGGGGGCCATGCGGGTCATGGCGCTCCATCCGGCGTCCGGGGTCGAGCCTTTCGGTGCCGGCCGGTCGTCCTTGCCTTTGCGGCGGGCCGTTTGGAGACGTGCGATGAGGCGGCGTCGTGGAAGCGCAACGGCGCGTTGGCCCAGTCGTCGGCGTAGTCGACGCCGATGCGCGCCGTGGCCTCGACGCGGGCCGGGGCGGGGCCATCGTGCACGCGCAGGGCGCCGCGTACCAGGTCGGCCTTGTCGTGCTCGCGCGTGAGCCCGAAGGCGCGCGCAAGGCGGCCGGGCCCGCGCAGGTCGGCGTCCCAGCCATCCAGCGGTTCAGCGGCGCGCAGGAGGACGGCCTGCCCGTCGCCCGTCTTGCCGGTGACGACGTTGAGGCAGTGGTGCATGCCGTAGATCAGGTACACGTAGGCCCGCCCAGGGGGGCCGAACATCGCCTCGTTGCGGGCGGTGCGTCCCTTGCTGGAGTGGCTCGCAAGGTCGTGCTCGCCGACGTAGGCCTCCGTCTCCGTGATGCGGGCGCGGCGCAGCGTGCCGTCCTGCTGACGGTGGACGAGCAGTTTCCCTAGCAAGGCGGGCGCCACCGTCTCAGCGTCGCGGGCGTAGAAGGCGCGCGGGAGCGTGGCCACGGAAGGGGGAACGCGGCGCCCGGCTTGGGCTTGGCGCTCGGTTACACGCCGACGCGGAGGCCGATCTCGAGGACGGACTCCTCGCGCCGGTCGTCGAGGAGCGACAGCACGAGCTTGTCCTCGACGGGGGCCGCGCTGCCGAAGGCGAGGGCCAGGATCCCGCGCTCCTCGCAGGCGGGGCACTCGACGGCGGCCACGGCGACCTCGTCCCCCGGCTTGGAGGCGCGTTCCAGGCGGTGCAGCCCGAGCAGGCCCACCCAGCGGGCCGGGTGGTCGCGGTGGCAGGCGAGACAGCGCACGTTGCCTCCGGGCCGCGCCGCGAACTGCGACGGGAACCCATGCTGCTCGTAGCGGCGGACGACCTCGGTGAGGGAATCCGTCGGACGCACCTGGGCCTGGGCCAAGGGAGGCATGCGTCCCTAGGGGTTCGGTGACTACTTACGCATTTCTTCGCGATACCCTCTTGTCCAGTCGATTTAATGGGTTGATATGCGCGACGACCTCCTTGAGGAAGGAACCGCCGCCCGTCTGGCCGCCGCGCGAGCAGGCCAGGACGTCTCCCGCCGCCTCCGGGTGGCGTCCCTCGAGGCCGGCCAAGTCGGCGTCCTGGAGGCGCAGGTGCGCGCCGTCGCGCCAAGCCGCCCGTACGCGCGCAAGCGCGGCGGCGAGGGCCTGCTGCAACGCGTCACGCTGGCCGACGACACCGGCGAGGTCGACCTCGTGCTGTGGGACGACGAGCTGCGGCACGCGGCGACCGCCGGCGCCTTCCAGCCCGGCGCCTTCCTCCGCCTGCGCGGCGCGGCCGTCAAGGCAGGCCACCGCGGCGGCGTGGAGCTCGGGCTGGGTTCAGCCGTGGTCGAGCCGATGGCGGCGCCGCGGGCCGAGGGGCCGGTCGTGCTGGTCGGCGTCCCTCGCGCGTTCGGCGAGGTGCGACCCGTCGGGGCTCCGCCGGCGCTGCGCTTCAGCATGGATGCGACCTTGGAGACCTTGGATGGGCTGGTCCAGGTCGCCGCGTGGGACCAGGCGGTCAAGCAGCTGCGGGCGCTCGGGTTGGGTGTCCGGGTGCGCCTCGAGGGCTGCACGCCCAACCCCTTCCTGCAGGGCTGGTGGACGTGCCCGGGGCCCGTCGGACCGGCCTCCGCGCCCAGCGGAATGGATAAGTGAGGGATTCCGTCCCGGCCCCCATGGGCAAGAAGGAAGGCGGCCTGCCGGTCGTCAAGATGACCACGAACCGCGGCACGGTCGAGATCGAGCTGTTCGCCAAGGACGCCCCGAAGACCGTCGACAACTTCCTGACGCTGGTCAAGAAGGGCTACTACGACGGCATCCACTTCCACCGCGTCATCCCGGACTTCGTCGTCCAGGGCGGCTGCCCGAACGCCAAGACCAAGGGCGACCGCCGCGCCGGCACCGGCGGCCCGGGCTACACCATCAAGTGCGAGACGCAGGGCAACCCGCGCCGCCACGGCCTCGGCTTCCTTTCCATGGCGCACGCCGGCAAGGACACCGGCGGCTCGCAGTTCTTCATCGTCCTCAACCCGAAGAACTGCACCCACCTCGACGGCGTGCACACCGTCTTCGGCCACGTCACCTCCGGCCTGGACGTCGTCGGGCAGATCCGCCCGTGGGACCAGATGACCAAGGTCGAAGTCGTCGAAGGGGCCTAGGCATGGCCACCTGGCGCGTCACCGTCAAGGCCCCGGACGCAGCGGCCATCGACCCGTTCAAGAACGAGATCCAGCGCTTCAAGAAGCTCTACAGCCACGGCGGCGCCGAGGCCATCTTCGAGGTCCCCGAGTCCAACGAGAAGGGCGCCGACGAGATCGTCGCCGACGCGAAGAAGCTGGGCTTCACGGCGACCAAGGAGAAGTACGTCGACCCTCTCGAGTCGGCCGACGTGTCAGCAGACTTCTGGTAGCACGAAACGGCCGTCGCTCTGCGAGCTCCGGCTCGTTTCGCGCGAGACAAATCCGTAACGACTAGCGGAGACGGCCTCCGCTACGCTCCGGCCTAGAAACGAGAGCGCTGCTGCGCTCTCGTTCGTGCTCCGCCCCCGCACCCCCGGGGAGAGGGTGGCCGCCCCCGCCGCGAATCGCTTCCGCGATTCGCAGGGGATCCCGCGCTCGCCAGCCTTCGGCCCGGCTCGCTCAGGCCTTCGCTGCCGCTCGGGCGCGGCCACCCAGGCCGACTTGGGCTGGCTGAGTCATGCGCATCATCGCGGCACGGCCTTCGCGCTTCGCGCATCCGCGCGTGAACCCTGAAGAACCCGCGGTGGCCTGACCGAGGTATGCGCCGCACGCTGGTGTCGCTCGCGCTTGCCGGCCTCTTCTTCCTCTCCGCGCCCCCCGCCCAAGGCATGGCGGGGACGCCGGCCTGCGCCAGCAACGTGCAGCCACTAGGGCCCACGGCCCCGAACGCCATCGACCCGGAACGCTGCGAGACGCTCACGGGCCGCATCTTCCCCGAGGCCATCGCGCGGCCGGAGTACCTGCAGGCCGACGCCTCAGGCCACGCCAACACCGGCTTCGCCAGCGACACCTTCTCCTTCCCCGAGTTCGAGGCGGGCCTGCGCCTGCTGGAGTCGCGCTACCCCGACCTCATCACCGTGCACGAGGTGGCGCGGTCCGTCGGATGGGTCAACTCGGCGACGCAGGCGCACGACACGTTCCCCGTCTACATGGTGGAGCTCACCAACAAGCAGTCGCCGGTGCCCATGGCGGACCGGCAGGCGCTGCTGTTCATGCTCTCCATCCACGGCCTCGAGCAGGGCGGTCGCGAGGGCGGCATGCGTGTCCTCGAGGACCTCGTCAAGGGCATCGGCATCGGCGGCGAGACCGTGCAGGACGGCGCAGGCCTCCCGACGCCCATCGCCCGGCCGGGTCTCGATGGCCAAGTGCAGACGTACCAGCACTACCTGGACTTCATGCGGGTCTTCCTCCTCTTCCCGAACCCCGACGGCTGGGTGCACGAGGAGGCGGACTACATCTCGGGCAGCGTCGGGCAGGGCGCCGCTCCCTGCACGGGGCACTGCCGCGGCAACGGCCACGTCGTGGACCTCAACCGCCAGGCGCCCACGCTGGGATGGCAGAACCCGAACCGCGACCCCGTCGGCGAGCCCGAGCCCATCGGCTACTACAACTGGATGCTGCAGCAGGGCATCGACTGGTCGTACGGCATCGACATCCACGGCATGCTGAACCACCAGAACTTCGTCGCCATCATGCTGCCGGCCGCCTCCATGACGCCGCAGGAGATGCAGCGCACCTTCCGCCTCGCCGAGACGCTCAACGGCCGGCTCAACACCGACCCGCACTTCGACGCGTGGCGCAACGCCTTCGCGGCGGCGGAGTCGGGGCAGGAGGCCGGCGGCACCGTTTGCCTGCCGGCCGGCGACCCGACGGGCCAACTGGGCGAATGCCCTCTGGCCGGCAGCGCCCTGGCCGCCGCGGGCTCCAGCACCTTCGCGGAATACTACACGGTCATCGACGCCATCGGCTACACCGACTCCGGGTTCAACGGCGACTACTTCTCGCAGGACTCCGGCCTCGACGCGCCCGGCTTCGACCTCGAGCTGGCCTACAGCATCGGCGAGGAGTACCCGAGCTACGCCCAGATCAACGACTACCACGTCAAGACCGTGCGCGAGGTCGTCAAGGCGTTCATGGACGCCGCGGCCCTCGACGTCCGCATCAGTTTCGAGACGCACGGACGGCGCACCACGGTCGTCGAGCCGTCGTTCGTCGCCACCAGCCTCGACGACGCAAAGCCGACGCCCGGGGGCTGGGCCGATACGAACGCCGGCGACGACCTGTGGGACTACGGGGTGAACGGCGGCTTCACGGCCCGGCCGGCCCGCTATTGGGAAGACCTCAAGCCGTTCGTGCGCGCCGGCGACGAGCCCGGCGTCCTCACGCTGCTGCCGGCGACCCGGCTCGACGCCGAGGCGCTCGCCCTGACGGACACGCTGGTGCTGCCGGGCTCCGCCATCGACGACCTGGAGACGGACCCCGGCAAGATCGCCGCCGTCCGCGCCTGGGTCGAGGCCGGCGGGGACCTCGTGCTCACGGACGAGTCGCTGCGCTTCTTCGACCTCTCAGGACTGACGAGCGGCGCCGTGGACTCCGCCAGTCGCTACATGGGCGGCATCAAGATGGACCTCAGCCAGGCCGTCTTCTACCCGCAGCAGGACACCGGGCAGCCGCGCAACGTCCGCGGCGGCGTCAAGCAGACCTACGAGCCGACGCCCATCGGCTACGAGACCGGCGCGAACGCCGCGCCCAACTGGTTCCTCGACGCCGCCAAGTACGGCGCGCTCGAAGGCGGCTTGGTCGCCGGCCTGGAATGCGGGACGCCCCAGCTGGCCGACCCGTGCACGGGCAACGGCGTCGCGCTCGGGACCGTCCCGCTCGGCGCTGGCCGCATCCAGTTCATAGGGGCCTTGCTGCCCGACCCGACGGAGGAGTTCTACCATCCCTACGGGCTCGACGCCTACGCGACGACCTACTCGGGCAACCAGATCCTGCGCAACATGCTGCTCTGGACCGAGTCGTTCCAGGCGCCGCCGGTGGTCGTGACCGACGGCACCGTCGTCGATTCCGACAACGAGCCGCAGGGCGCGGGGACGGCCCCGACGGCCGCGCCGGCCCCTGCCAAGGACTCGCCGGGCGCCGGCGGCCTCCTGGTCCTTGGCGCCCTGGCGGCCGCCGCGATCGGGCTGCGCCGCCGCCGCGAAGCCTGAGCGGCGCCCCGCTCCCCAGATTTCAGCAACCCGACAAGGCTTAAACGCCCCCCCTGGGGTCGGCCGCTCTATGTCGGAGCGCCGCCTCCTGTTGCGCGCCATGCCCGCGGGCCTGGCTGTCCTGTTCGTCCTCGCCCTGGTGCCGGCCCCCGCGTCGGCCAACCCGAGCGTCCCGTACTGCGCCGGCTCCGTCAACCCGGCCGGCGGCGTCATGCCCGGCGTTCTGATGCCCGACGTCTGCGAGGCCACGACGGGCCGCGTCTTCCCTGAGGCGAGCTCCCTGTCCACCGAGCCGGGCCAGCTGCCCGTGGGGGACTATGTCTCGTACTACGAGTTCCAGGCCGGCCTGGACTACCTGGCCGCCAGCGAGTTCGGCCAGCAGTACCTCACCGTCCACGAGGTCGCCCAGTCGGTCGGCAACTGCCCGGCCGGCGCGGGCTGCCCCGACGACAACAAGGTCGGCCATCCGATCTACCTCCTCGAGCTGACGAACAAGGCCTCGACGTTCCCCATGGAGAACCGCCAGTCGATGCTCTTCATGCTCTCCATCCA
>JAXDQQ010000211.1:0-4538 GCA_034667805.1 Thermoplasmata archaeon
CGAGGCTGTCAATGCAAAGGGCGAGCGTCTCGGCGTCGAACGACACCGGCATGCCCGGCGCGGGGGGAGCGCCAGGCTCGCCGGGGTCGGGGATCGAGTCGGGGATGGCTTCGAGGGTTCCAGGGACGGTGTCGAGCGCTTCGAGCGCCGAGGCAAGGTCGGCCTGCGCGGCCTCTGCAGCTTCGGCCGCGTCGGCCAACGGCTGGTCCATGGCCTCGAGCTGGGCGGCCAGGGCATCGGTCGCGGGTTGCGACTGCGAACCACCGTAGCGCTGGACGATGGCGAGCACGGCCTGCGTGGTGGCGGAGGCGGACTCGACCGCCCGCGCGGCGTCGGCGAGGCTGTCCTGCGACGCGCCGGAGCCCATTCCTTGCGCTGCGGCGATCCAGTCGCTTGCCCACACGAAGTCCGCGAGGGCCTCGGCGAGCGCGGCTTGCGCGTCCATCGCGGCCTGGTCGGCGGCGGCGCTGGCGCTGGCGCCTTGCGCATCGAGCGCGGCTTGCAGCTCGGCGACCTTGGCTTGGGCGCCGGCTTGGCTGTCGGTGAGAGCCTGCCCGGCCATCGCGGCGGCTGCGTAGGCACCTTCGATGGCGGCGTCCTGGTCGACGCGGTCGTCGACCTTGGCGACCAGGTTGCCGGGGATCGCGGAAAGCGCGTCGCCCGCCGCCTGCGCGTCGGCGAGGGCGCGCTCGGCCTTGGCTTGCGCCTTCTCGAGGCCGGCCATCAGGTCGTCGAGGGCGCCAAGGTCCGGTCCGCCCGGGTCGTCCGGAGACGGCGCCGCGGACGAACTGGACGAGCTGGATGCCGGGGGACCCTCGGGCGGGGCGGGGAGCGGAAGGGACTCGGCCACTTCGGCCGCCTTGTCCTGGGCGAGCTGGAGTCCGTCCAAGAGCAGGGCGAGGCCGGCCTCGATGCGTGCCAGCATGGCGGTCGCGATGGCCCCCTGCTCGGCGACGCCTGCGCCCGCGGCGCCGGCGGCCTCGTCGCCCATGGCCTCCAGCCAGGCTGCCTGCGCGGAAAGGGCGTCGGCCTGCGCCATGAGGGCGCTGACGTTCTCGGCGACGGGGTCGGACTGCTGCGGCTCGGGCTCAGGGTCCGGGTCCGCTCCGGGGTCCGGCTCGGACGCAAGGACGGGGAGGGTTTCGAGCTCGGCCTGCAAGGAGGCCAGTTCGGCGGCGAGGTCGGCAAGCGCCTGCGCCGCGGGGCCTTCGATGGCCCGGTCCTCGGAGCGGACGATCATGGACGGGAGGGGGACGACGACGCCGGTGGGGAGGAGGAGACGGACCTGGGCCAGGTAGGCTTCGACGTCGACGGTGCCGCCAGGGCCGGGCAGCAGGATCGGATCGACGCGGATGTCCAGGATGCCACCCTCGACGGGGACCTGGAGGGAACCGGAACCTCTGGCACCGGTGAGGGGGACCTCGACGGCGACGACCGTGTGGTCGTCGGCGGGCGACACGAGGGGAAGCGACGGAAGCGGTTGGGAAGACGCCAGGGGGGCCGCGGCGACCAAGAGCGCTACGGCAAGCCACACGGTCGAGCCACGACTGTTCATGCCCCAGATTCGGCCCCAGTTCGGCCATAACCCCTCCCCCAATGGGTTAAGACCGAACATCTTCGGCCGCCGTCGCGCGCCGGCGGGGTTCCGCCCGTTTTTCGTGCATGGCGTTGACCTTTCCAAGAGAAATCCACAGACTCTCCTCGGCGCATTTATCCTCCAACGAGGAATCTTCGGGGCCAGGTTGGCCATGTACGGTGTGTGCGGTTCCTGCGGTTCGAAGGCGGTCGCCTCTGGGGCGAACCTGAGCGTCTGCCCGGTCTGCGAGACCGTGGAGCAGGCTTAGGGCAAAGTCCGGTGCCTTGGCTGCGCCGATTTCCGGCGACCTAGACGAACGGGCAGGCCGCGACCTCGCGCCCGCTCCGGATGTGGAGGAGGGCGAGCCCGAGCGTGTGCAAGGCCCAGATGGCGAACAGGCTGCCCCAGAACAGGAGGTCCTCCGTCGACGTCCGCAGGCCTTTCGACGCCACGTAGAGCAGGGCGACCAGGAACGTGATGCCGACGAGGCGGATGACCAGCCCGCGGCGGTCGGGGGCGATGTGGGTCCGCTTCACGCCGATGGCGATGATGGCCAGCCCCGCGACGTGGACGCCCACGAGGGTGACGAGGTAGGCTTGCGCCGCCCAGGTGTGCTTCAGGAGGAGGATCGGGATGAGCGCGATGGTGGTGGCCAGGAGGAGGGCGGTCTTCCAGGCGAACTGGGTGCGCCTCTCGAAGGCCATCCGCGGCGCGACGGCGCCTGTCCCCAGTCCTTCCACGGCTCCTGGTTTAGGGACGCCTTATTTCACCCCTTTCCCCGGGTCCGGTTGACATGTCGGTGGAAGGCGTGGAACGCGAAGCCGGGGGCGTCCACATTGCCCGAAAGGACTCTTTAAAGCGGCCCGGAAGGATTGCCGTTCGAGAGAACCACCGAAGCGCTCTTGTAGAAGCGCTAACGTATCCCTCGTCGTACTGGAGCACACAAGATGCCCAAGACCGAAGCAACCCTGCGCGTCGTCGAAGCACTGCAGCAGGACGTCAGTTATGGCCGGGCCCGTCTGGACGGGCAGACCCGCGTCGAGCTCAACCTGAGCCCCGGCGACATCATCGAGATCAAGGGCCACAAGACGACGGCCGCCGTCGTCTGGCGCTCCCACCCCGGCGACGAGGGCAAGGGCATCATCCACGTCGACAACCTGACGCGCAAGAACGCCGGCGTCTCGATCGGCGACAAGGTCACCATCAAGAAGGCCGAGGTCAAGCCCGCCAAGCAGGTCACGCTCGCCCCGGCCATCAGCCAAGACCAGCAGATCCAGTTCGGCGACGGCATCGACGCCCTCGCCAAGCGCGGCCTGCTCAAGCGTCCCGTCGTGCAGGGCGACATCGTCGTCGTCCCAAACATCGCGCTCTTCGGCAACGCCCTGCCGTTCTCCATCATCGCCACGAACCCGAAGGGCATCGTGCTGATCAACGAAGAGACGCAGATCAAGGTCAACGAGGAGGCCGCCGCCCAGGGCGCGCAGGCCGCCTCCACCATCTCGTACGAGGACATTGGCGGCCTCAAGTCGCAGCTGCAGAACGTCCGCGAGATGATCGAGCTCCCGCTCAAGCACCCGGAGCTGTTCGACCGTCTCGGTATCGACCCGCCAAAGGGCGTCTTGCTGCACGGGCCTCCGGGCACGGGCAAGACGATGATCGCGAAGGCCGTCGCCAACGAGGCCGGCGCGCAGTTCTACACCATCAACGGCCCCGAGATCATGAGCAAGTTCTACGGCCAGTCCGAGGAGAACCTGCGCAAGACCTTCGAGGAGGCCGAGAAGAACGCGCCCTCCATCATCTTCATCGACGAGATGGACGCCATCGCCCCCAAGCGCGACGAAGTGCAGGGCGAAGTGGAGCGCCGCGTCGTGTCGCAGATGTTGACCTTGATGGACGGCCTGAAGGGCCGCGGCAAGCTCATCGTCATCGGCGCCACGAACCGGCCCGACTCCGTCGACCCGGCGCTGCGCCGCCCCGGCCGCTTCGACCGCGAGATCGAGATCGGGGTGCCCGACAAGGAGGGCCGCCTCGAGATCCTGCAGATCCAGACGCGCAACATGCCGAAGGCCGAGGACGTCGACCTCGAGGACCTCGCCAACGCCACGTACGGTTTCGTCGGCGCCGACCTCATGGCCCTCGCCCGCGAGGCCGCCATGAAGTCGCTGCGCCGCTACCTGCCCGAGATCGACCTCGACGAGCCCGTCCCGGCCGAACTGCTCGAGAAGATGCAGGTCACGTCGGACGACTTCAAGGGTGCCTTGAAGATCGTCGACCCGTCGGCCCTGCGCGAGTTCCTCGTCGAGGTCCCCAACGTCACGTGGGACACCGTCGGCGGCCTCGCCGAGGTCAAGCAGCAGCTCAAGGAGGCCGTCGAATGGCCGCTCGAGGACCCCGCGTCCTTCGAGCGCATGGGAATCAAGCCGCCGCGCGGCATCCTGCTCTACGGCCCGCCCGGCACCGGCAAGACGCTGCTCGCCAAGGCGGTCGCCAACGAGTCCGGCGCGAACTTCCTCTCGGTCAAGGGCCCCGAGGTCCTGTCCAAGTGGGTCGGCGAGTCGGAGAAGGCCGTCCGCGAGATCTTCAAGAAGGCCAAGCAGAGCTCGCCCTCGATCGTCTTCCTTGACGAGATCGACTCGATCGCCCCGCGCCGCGGCGCCTACGAAGGCAGCCACGTCACGGAGAGCATCGTCAACCAGCTGCTGACCTCGATCGACGGCATGGAGGGCATGGAGGGCGTCGTCGTCATCGCCGCCACCAACCGCCCCGACATCATCGACCCGGGCCTGCTGCGCGCCGGCCGCTTCGACCGCCTCATCAAGGTCACCGCGCCCGACGAGCCGGCCCGCCTGAGCATCCTCAAGGTGCACACCGAGAAGATGCCGCTGGGCAAGGACGTCGACCTCAACGACCTGGCGAGGCTCACGAAGGGCTACGTCGGCGCCGACATCGAGTCGCTGTGCCG
>JAXDQQ010000212.1:0-4974 GCA_034667805.1 Thermoplasmata archaeon
CGGCCGGTGACCACCTCTACGTCTGCCGCTGCGGCCTCTCGGCCAGCCCGCTCGGGCTTTGCGACGGCAGCCACAAGCCGACCCGCGACGAGCAGCCGGGCCGGATCTACCTCTACGAACGCCGCGACGGCATCCTCGTCCGCGTCGCCACCAACCCGGTCCTCGAGCAGCCCGTCGCCGTCGCACCGGTGGTGTCCACCTCCGCGGGAGGTGGCGCATGAGCCGCCTTGGCTGGCTCGTCCTGCCCGTCTCCGTCCGGCCTGTCGCGGAAGCCCTCAACGGCGACAGCCTGGCCACGCCCGGCGAGCTCGCTGCGCGCACCGGCCTCGGCGAGGCCCAGGTGGAAGGCGCCCTGGCCTGGCTCCGACGCAACGGCCTCCTGCAGGGCGGCCGCCCGCTGAGCGACGGCCAGCCCGGCTTCGTGTGGCTCGACCTCGTCCCCGCGGCGCGCCGCGCCCTCGAGACGGAGGTGGCCGCATGACGACCTGCCAGGACTCGCTGAGCCAGGTGGCCCACGTGGCGCCCTCCGTCCAGACCGTGTACTGCGCCCTGTACGGCCACCAGCCGATGACGGGACGCCAGCTGCGCGACGCCACCAACCTGCCCCGCCGCACGATCTACGCGGCGCTGCAGCGCCTGCGCGAGCTCGACGTCATCAAGGAGCGCGCCAGCCTGCGCGACACCCGGCAGACCTTCTATTGGGTCGCCGGAGTGCCGCCGGCCGCCGCGCCCGAGGCGCCGCAGACGGCCGCCTAGGCGACCGTCGGTCGAAGCTCCCAACGCCGCGGCCGCCAGCGTTCAGCGGCGTGGCCAATAGGCCTATATCGCGACCAGCGCGGCTCACCGCGATGCGGCTCGCCCTGTGGTCTTTGCTGCTGTTGGCTATCGGCCTCCCGTGGATCGCCGCGGCGCAGGGCCCGACGCCGGACCTCACCCTCGGCGACCCCGCCGTCTCCGGGCCGGCCGGCATCCCGCTGGCGCCTGCGACGGCGACGCTGGCCGCCCCGTGGACGTACACGTTCGAGGATCCGGCCTCCGCGGCGGCGGTGTTGGCCGCTGGCAACGTGTCCATCGCCTGGTCGCTCGACTGCGGCGAGACGGGGCTTCGCTTGATGGGGGACGCCACCACTCCGCTGTCCTACGCCCCGGGGCAGTCGGAATACACGGGCACGGCCATGCTCGCCATCGCCGCATCCGAGGACTCCCTGGGCGACGAAGGCCTTGACTGCACTCTCGTGGCCGAGGCGCGCGGGCTTGCGGACGCGACCAGCGCCGCCAGCGAGGTCCTTTTCCATCCCTTCGTGGCCTTCCAGGGCCGCATCGAGGTCACGGCGCCGGCCCCTCAACGCAAGGCTGGCCCCGACAAGATCATCCCGTTCGAGGTCGAGGTCAAGAACCTGGGCAACGCGCGGACCGTCGTCGTGTTCGAGGTCGCCGACCCAGCCACCGGCAAGTGGGCGTTCCTTGTTCCGGACCCGGTCGTGGTGGAGCGAGGGCAGTCGAAGTCGGTGACGTTCAGCGTGGCGACGCCGTACCACAACGGACCCAACAGCGGCGCCACCGACATCCTCCTGCGGGCGACGCCGGTCTCGAGCCTCGACGGCGACATCCGGGGCCCGACCGTCGAGGTCCCCTTGCGCGCCGCCTTCGGCGGCCTGTACATCCCGGGGCCGTCCCCCGCCTTGCTGTTCGGCGCCTTGGCCTTCGCGGCCGTCGCGATGCGGGGCTCTCGCCGGTCGCGCTAGCCGTCCCAGTGCACGGACCTGCGCCAATCGATCCCCACGGTTCGCGCGCCGATCTTGGGGATGAGCGCCAACCGCCGCTTGTGCTCCGTCGTCCGCACCATGGTCTCGACCTTGCGCACCAGCGGCGCCGCAAGACCCGTCTTCCGGACGATGGTGGGCAGGGAATGGTTGAGCTCCATTCCGCGCAGGATGGCGTCGAGCTGCGCGTAGGTGAGTCCCATCTCCCCCTCGTCGGTCTGTCCCTTGAACAGGCCGGCCGACGGCGGCTTCGAGAGGATCGGCTTGGGCACCCCGAGGTGGCGGCCGATTTGCCGCACCTGCGTCTTGTAGAGGTCGCCGATGGGCTGCAGGTCGACGCCGCCGTCGCCGTGCTTGGTGAAGTAGCCCGTAAGGAGCTCCGACTTGTTGCCGGTGCCGCAGACGAGGAACCCGCGCGACTGCGCCTCGCCGTAGAGCAGCATCATGCGGCTGCGCGCCTTGGCGTTGCCCCGCACGCGTTTGTCGGCCTTGCCGTCCATCGCCTCCTCGAACCCCGTCAGCACGGGGCCGATGGGCCGGAGCACGGGCTTCAGCCCGAGGCTCTTGCACGACAGCCGCGCGTGCGCCTCGTCCTTCGGGTCGGAATCCGGCGCCGGTAGGATGACGCAGACGACGTTGCGCTTGCCAAGGGCGCGCACCGCCAGTGCGGCCACCACCGCGGAGTCCAGGCCGCCGGAGGCGCCGAGCACGACGCCCTTGGCGCCGGCCGCCTCGACGTGGCGGACGATGAACGCCGTGATGGTCGCCTCCCAGCGGGCCAGGTCCTCCGGCAGCGCGAAGTCGACCATATGGCGCTGGGCCGGCGGGCGCGCGCCGTCGCCCTTGGGCTTCGGAGGCGCGGGCGCGGCGCGGCGGGGCACGGGAAACGACCAAGACGGTCCTCCACTTCAAGCCCACCGTGCAGTCCGGCGGCGGCTCCCCATGAGCAACACGACGCGCCTGTCCCTCCACGCCGCCGTGTCACGGCTGGGGGACGTCGACGCCAACATCGCCGCCGTGGCCAAGGCCGTCGCCGCCGACAAGGCGGACATCGTGGCCTTCCCCGAGATGTTCCTCACCGGCTACAACATCGGCGACGACGCGCAGCGCCTCGCCTTCACCCTCGACGACGACCGGTTGGGGCCCATCCGCAAGGCCTGCGCCAAGGCCAAGTCGCACGCCGTCGTCGGTGGGCCTCGCACGGCGCGCAAGGGCGTCACGTACAACTCGGCGTTCCTCATCGGCCCCGACGGCACGACGGAGGCGTACGACAAGCGCATCCTCGCCAACTACACGACGTTCCAGGAAGGATTGTTCTTCAGGCGTGGAGCCTCGGATCCCGTGTTCGAGACCGATGCTGGTAGCATCGGTCTCAGCATCTGCTACGACTTGTTCTTCCCGGAGTTCCAGCGCCGCCAGGCCCTCGCCGGCGCCGACCTCCTGCTCAACATCAGCGCCTCGCCCATCACGAGCCAGCGCTTCTTCGAGGCTCTGTTCCCGGCGCGCGCCATCGAGAACGCCTCCTTCGTCGCCTACACCAACCTCGTCGGCCCGCAGGACGGCATCGTCTTCTGGGGTGGCGCGCAGGCCTGGAACCCGCGCGGACAGCGCATGGCGACGTCCAAGCCGATGAAGCCCGGCGCCATCACGGTCGAGATCGACTGGGACGACCTCACGCCGGCGCGCGAGTTCCGCCCGACGCTGCGCGACGTGCGCACCGAGGACCTGGACGACCTGACGCAAGGCTAGTCATGCCCGTCCCCGCCCCTGCCGACCGGGCCACGGATTTCACGGAGACCACGGAACCCTGTTCCGAGTTCCGTGCTTCCGTGGTTTCCGTGGCCCGGTGGTGGGCGTAGTGCGTGTCTTGGCCCTCCTGTCCGGCGGCAAGGACTCCGTCTGCGCCGTCGAGACCGTGCGCGGCTTCGGCTGGGACGTCGCCGCTGCCCTCGTCCTTCGCCCGGCGCAGGACGACGCCTGGATGTTCCACACGCCGAACCTCTCCGTCGTGGCCGGCGTCGCCGAGTGCCTCGGCCTGCCGCTCGTCGAGGCCGACGTGCGCAGCGGCAAGGCAGAGGAGGTCGAGGATCTGGAGCGCGCCGTGGCCGCCGCGCAGCGCGAGCTGGGCCTCGACGGCCTCGTCTCGGGCGCCTTGGCCTCCGAGTACCAGCGCACGCGGCTCGACGCCATCGGCCACCGCCTCGGCCTGAAGACGTTCGCGCCGCTCTGGCACAAGGAGCCGCGCGGCTACGTCGACTCCCTGGTCGCCGCCGGCTGGGACATCCGCTTCAGCCGCACGGCGGCCGACGGCGTTCCCGCCGCGTGGGCAGGCCAGCGCCTCGACGCCGCGAAGGTCGCGGCGATGGCGGGCCACCGGGCCCGTCCCCATGTGGCCGGCGAAGGCGGGGAATACGAGACGCTGGTCTTGGACGCGCCGTGCTACCGGAGGCGCCTCGTCGTCGGGAAGGCGAGCGTCGAGGCGACGGCGAGCCGCGCGACGTGGCGCGTCGAGTCGTGGCGGACCGAGGCGAAGTAGCTACTCCAGCATGGGGTGCTTCTGCACGACCGGCTGGCGCGCCCACCAGGACCCGAGTCCGAGCCGTCGTCCGGCGTGCACGAAGCTCAAGCCGAGCAGGGCCAGGGCGTAGACGACGTGCTCGTCCATGAACGGGTTCGTGGCCACGCCCTTGCGGAACCCGACCTCCGCGAGATACATGAGCGTCATCATCGCGATGCCGGAATAGCAGGCGATGCGCACGCCGATGCCGAAGATGAGGCTGAGGCCGATGAGCAGGAGGCCGAGCATGAACAGCCATTCCACGAGGGCGACGTCGGCCATCGCGTGGTAGACGTCCTTGAACCAGCCGTCGGCCCCGTTGAGGAAGCCGCGCGTCGGGTGGCCGCCGCGGATCCAGGCGCCGTCATGCGGGGTGCGGAAGCCGAGGCCGAACGTCTTGTCCAGGAACGGCCAGAAGAAGATCCAGCCCAGCGCGATGCGCAGGAGCGCCCACGCCGTCGCCGCTTTGTCTGCCATGCCGGGCCTTGCGCCGGGGCCGGCAATCAGGGTTTGCGTCCCCGAACCTGTCAGCCCACGAGGATGTCGATCTTGCCGGAGAGGTCCTTGCGGTCCATCGCCTGCACGCTGGTGTCGCCCCAGTCCATGATGCAGTACTCGGAGCCGACCTCGAACTCGAGGACGTGGCGGCCTGGA
>JAXDQQ010000213.1:0-3250 GCA_034667805.1 Thermoplasmata archaeon
GACGGCGCGTCGAGCATGCCGGCGCGGCTGAGCGGCGCCTCGTCCTCGTCATCCGTCGTGGGCGCGCCGGCGTCGGCGCCGAGGTAGTGCTTGCCGATGATGTAGACCTCGCTCGAGGACTTGCGGCTGGCGGCCGGATGGTACTGGTGCATGCGCTTGAAGCGGCGCTTGACCTCGGCGCGGAACTCGGGGAAGTCGGCGCCCTCGAACACCTTGCACGCGAAGGCGCCGCCCTTGCGCAGGTGGCGGTCGGCGAAGCCCAACGCCATCTCGGCCAGCTGCACGCTGCGGACCTGGTCCAGCTCGTAGTTGCCCGACATCTCGGGCGCCATGTCGCTCACGACCGCGTCGAGGTCCGAGCGCCCCTTGTCGGCCAGGATGGCGGACAGGCGCTCCTGGGTCGCCTTCTGCGTGAAGTCGCCTTGCATGAACGTCGCGCCGGGGATGGGGCGGATGCGTTGCAGGTCGACGCCCACGACGAGGCCCTCTGGCCCCACGAGCTCGACGAGGACCTGCGACCAGCCGCCGGGGGCGGCGCCCAGGTCAGCCACCGCCTCGCCCTTGCGCACCACGGTGAAGCGCTCGTGGATCTGCTGGATCTTGTACGCCGAGCGGGCGCGGTAGCCCTCCTTCTTGGCGCGGCGGTAGTACGCCTCGTTCTGGTGCTCCTTGTACCAGCGTGTCTTCTCGCCCAACGCGACGACGAGGGGGAGGCCCGGCTTAAGCGAAACCGGATTCGCGGTCTCCGACGGATTCGCCGAAATGGAGTCCTTCCGCGATGAAAACGGCAAGAAAAGGCAAGGGGAGGAGGGAAGAGGAAGGAGGAGGGGGAGGGAGGTGGCGGCAGCCCGACCAGGTTCGGCGAATTCAGGGAATCCGGCGAATCAGCTGCGGTCCGGCTTGTTGGCCACGGAGTCGTCGTAGTAGACGTCCTCCTGGGCGCCGTCGATCGTGTTGCCCACGACGGACCACTCGGTGTCCTCGTCCATCTGGTAGGCCGCGATGCCGTAGTGGAAGCCCGAGACCGTGTTGTCCTTGATCTCGATGTCCGCGTCGCGCACGTCGTACAGGCGGATGCCGGTCACGACCTGCTCCTGGTCGCCGAAGAACGGCACCAGGGACGTCGGGCTGCTGCCGGACTGGCCGTCGGGGAGCGGGACGTACTTCACGACGTTGCCCGAGACCACCGTCTTGACCTCCTTGGCGGCGTACAGGCTGATGCCCTCGTAGACCGGGAAGGGGCTGGTGCTGAGGAACTGCAGGCCGAGGATGGACTCGTCCTTGCGCTCCTTGACCGTCACCTGGTTGTCGATGAGGTTCAGCCAGCCGTCGTTGCGCTTGTGGTGGTTCTCGTCGTCGGCGTTGAAGATGTCGACCCAGATCTGGCCGCCCTCGACGGTGTTGCGCAGGATGTCGACCATCGTGCGGTGGACGTGGTCCATCTCGAGGTCCTCGTTGTCCTCCGAGGTGGCCGTGCGGTCGTCGCCGGCGTGGTTCTCGTCCTCGTAGCGCAGGCCGTAGCCGAGGTCATCGACGATCTTGTTGTCGGTGAAGGCGACCGAGGTCCAGCGCTGGGTGTGGTCCTCGGCGTGGTCCGGCATGTGGGCCTCGTCCATGCCGTGGTAGTGGCTGTGCGGGGCGAAGAAGCCGGTGCCGTGGTGGTGGCCGTGCAGGTCAAGGTCCACCGGGCCGTAGAACGTGTTGTGGTGGATCAGGCCCTGGTTGAAGCCGTCGATGTTGGCGAGCAGGAGGTCGCCGCGCAGGAGCGGGGTCTCCTCGAGCACCGTGTCGAAGGCCGAGGTGGAGGTGCGGGGGCCGACGACGTTGTTGCGCAGCTCGCCGTCGTAGTGGCGCAGCTGGCCGATGAACTCGATCTGGTTGGCCTCGATGAGGCCGCCCGTCGCGTAGCCCGTGCGGTCGACGTTCTCGTTGACCCGCAGGTCGCGGATGAAGTTGTGGTGGACGAACACGCACTGGCCGTTCCAGTTCAGGGTGAGCTGGCCGGAGATGTAGTTGCCCATGACCTCGAAGCACGCGTCCGTGTCGCCGAGGTACAGGTCGCCCGTGACGTAGTAGTCGGAGATGACATACGGGTCGGCGAGGGTGCCCTCGCCGGAGCGCACGCCGTTCTTCGGGTTGAAGCCCTTGTCCTCGAGCACGCGCAGCGAGGGGACCTCGTCGAGCGACTTCGCCTCGTCGGCGGAGGGCACCTTGCCCTCGGCGGGCGGGAAGGCGGGGCGCGCCATGCCGGTCTGGGCGTGCGCGTCGTGGCCGTCGCCGGCCATGCCGTCGTGCAGGGCATGCTCGTCGGCGCCGGCGCCGTGGTCATGACCGTTCGCCGCGGCAAGGGCAGCGAACGGGGTCTCGCCCTTGGCGACGACGACGGCCACCGTGGAGGCGGCGGCCGCGCCGGCCAGGAAGGCGGCGATGAGGGTGGCAACGATTGCGGTCTTCATGGGGGGTTCAACCCGCGGACAGAAACCGGTTCTGTTCCTTACTTAACCTAAGTGGTGGCCCCGTCCGAGTATCGCTTTCTGGTGGAGGCGTTTGAACGAAATCGAGGTTGGCCGGCCCAGGAGGCCGACAGGGATGGCGGCCGCCGCGTCGAGGCGCCTCATCGGCGCGCCCGCCTCCTGTCGGGGCCCGCGGTTTGCCCGCCCCCCGCTTTTAAGTGGAAATCCGCTTTCGCGGCCCCAACGGCCCCCGGCCGGTGCACCCTCATGGCCAAGATCGTCCACGTCGTCGGAACCGGAACCATCGGAGAGCCGCTCATCGCCCTGTTCGCCGACAAGGCCAAGGAGCTCGGCATCGACGAGGTCACGTTCAACAAGCGCACGCCGCAGTACACGGACCGCTCGAAGATCCAGGACCTCATCCGCAAGGGTGCCAAGCTCGCCACCGGCTCCGACGTCCGCGCCAAGTTCGAGGAGCTGGGCATGAAGGTCAGCTTCGACACGGAGGAGGCCATCAAGCGCGCCACCGTCGTCATCGACTGCACGCCGGAGGGCGCCGGCATGGAGAACAAGGCGAAGTTCTACTCGAAGTACGACGCGCCCGGCCGCGGCTTCATGGCGCAGGGCTCCGAGTTCGGCTTCGGCAAGCCGTACGCGCGCTGGCTCAACGAGTCGGCCGTCGACCCGACCAAGGACCGCTTCACGCAGATCGTGTCCTGCAACACGCACAACATCTCCGCCGTCGTCAACGCCGTCGCCTTGGTCGATGGCAAGGACAACCTCACGGAGGGCTCCTT
>JAXDQQ010000214.1:0-6370 GCA_034667805.1 Thermoplasmata archaeon
GAGCATGTCCGACATGATGCGGCGGATCTGCTGGCCCTGCGTGGTCTGGCAGCGGCGGTCGGTGACGGCGAACGGCTTGACGCGGATGCGCGAGCCGTCCTTGGTCTGCAGGTCGAGCACCAGCGGGATCTTCGAGTTGCCGCGGCGCACGAGGCGGCGGACGTAGTCCGACGTCATGGTGTGGCCGACGAACTCGGTCTTGGCGTTGAGGTCGGTGACCTCCTTGACCTGGAAGAAGAGCTTGACGTGCATCTGCTTCATGTCGCCAGTGAGCTCGTGCAGCGTCGCCTCGACGGTGCGGGCCATGAGCTTCTCGGGCTCGTCGGCGAGCGTCTCGGCAAGGACCGTGTTGGAGAACGCGGCGGGGGCGGTGATCTTGTACCACTGCTTGGACTTCCAGCGGTCCTTGACGCGGCGGGCCTGGGTGCGTGCGCGGGCGAGAGCCATTTCGTGCCTCGGGCTGGCCGACAAGGGCCCCCTATATCACGCCGCTGTCCCAACTTTGATACACTTGGGATGGGTCCGGGGGCTGTGCTGAACGACAATCCTCTCCTGGCATTCCTGGGGAAACGGGGACGCGGGGCCGTGGTCGAGGCGCTCCGCCGCAACCCGGGACGACCCCTTCACGTCCGTGAACTGGCCCGGCTCGCGGACGTTGCGCCCATGGTCGCCAGCCGTGCGGCGCGGGAACTGCAGGCGCTGAACGCGGTGGAGGTCGCCCGTCGCGGCAGCCTCGTCGCGATCCGGTTGGACGAGGGCACGCCGGCCGGGGCGTTCCTGGCGACCGTGACGGTCCCGGACCCTCCGTTCTGAGGCTACGAGAAGTTGTGCAGGACGTACTGCACGAGAAGGAAGATGCCGATGCCGATGGCGACCAGGATGGCGACCTTGACCAGCGTGATCGCCGTACGGATCAGCAGCAGGCCCACAACGACGATGGCGATCAGGATGAGGACGGACCACGGGATGGCGAACGAGTCGCCGAAGTGCAGGCCGTGCGAGAGGAGGAAGTCCGCCAGCATCGCATCGACAAAACCCATGCAGCGAATGAGGCTATCGGACGGCGCCCCCGCTGCGCCAACCCGTTTGGGCCTCCAGCCGCTGCCTTCCGCGTGCCGATGCGTTGCCCGCACTGTGGCTCGGTCGTCGAGCCGGCGCGCGACACGTCGGGTGCGCTCTTCTGCCCGGTGTGCCAGAACACGGGCATCCTCCCGAGCGGCGTCCCCGCGCCTCCGCCGATTCCCCCGCTGTCGCCACCCGCTGCGGTCGGGTCGGCTCCCGGCAAGGCGACGGCCGCCCTGGTGCTGGGCATCGCCACGTTCGTCGCGTTCCCGATCGCCATCGTCCTGGGTCCAATCGCCTTGGTGCTCGGCATCCAGGCCTTGCGCAAGATCAAGGCGTCGCCTCCGGGTACACCCGGCCAGGGGATGGCGGTGGCCGGCATCGTGCTGGGGAGCGTGGGGATCCTGTTCGGCCTCACGGTCGTGATGGCGGCGCTCGTCTTCGTCCTGGTGAGCAACCTGGGGCCAAGCGCCGCCGGCGGCACGGAGTTCACGTTCGTGGTCGATGCCGCCGGGCCTGGCGGGACCCTCACGCTGGCGGCCGTGACGAACGCGACCTTCGCCGATTGGTCCGACTACGAACTGGGCGGCGACGCGCGCTGCACCTTGCCCAGCGGGCCGGTCGAAGCCGGTGACCGCATCGTGTGCGTGACGGACGGCGACGTCGTGCTCATCGATTGGGGCAACGAGGAGACGGTCTACTCCACCACGGTGTGATGGCTCGTCAGGCCCCCCTGGCGACGAGCCTACTTGTGCGAGAGCGCCTTCTTCAGGCGCTTCTTGTCGAGGCGGTAGACCCACGTGTTGGGCGAGCCGTCCTCCTTGACGCGCAGCGCGAGGGTGGAGTCGCGGTGGTGGCTGAACTCGAAGAGGTCGCGGATGAACGACTGCTTCTGCTGCGCCAGGACCTTGGCGGCCTCCTGCTCGTAGGTGTCGTAGTGGAACGGGAACTTGACGCCGGTGGCCACCGTCTTGATGGTGCCGCGCGAGACGAGCCCCGTGATGGTCACGAGCTCGCCAGTGAGGACCCGCTTGTGCGACGACTCGCCCTTGGTCGGGTTGGGGAACCACTGGTTGCATTCGATGCACAGGAGCTCCTCGACCTCCGACAGGCCCTCGGTGTCCTCGTGGTCCTCCAGGACGCGGACGAGGACGCCGTCCTTGAAGGCCATGAAGAGGTTGATCGCGTTGCAGTTCGGGCAGGCGTACATGTTGGTGGGCTCCGCCGATGCGAACCCCGATAAGAAGGGTTCGAAGCAGGATGGCGCAGGGAGCTGGACCTACTTGGCCTTCATTCTGGGAAGGCGATAGCGGGCATAGAGGAACCGCATCGGCATCGCGACGAAGAGCCCGGCGCCCCACAGCGCCACGAGAAGGGCGAACGCCACCATCTTGCGGTGGGTGATGCTGGCGAGGAAGACCTTGTGGACGCCCCCGTCCGCTGCGGCCGGCGCGGCGCGGTCGTCGCCGCCGATGTGCAGCTTGGCGCTGCGGTCGCCATCGGACTCGACTTCCTCGTTGAAGTACGTGAACGAGTAGCCGCGCGGTAGGTGCAGGAGGATGTCGAGCGACCAGCCCGGCTGCATCGACAGGTTCAGCAGCTGGGTGTAGGCCGCGGCTCCGAAGAAGTCGCGCTCCTGCAGGGGCGTGCCGTTGTCGTGCTTCATCTGCTTGATGTACGCCTTCTTGCCCGCCTTCTCTGGGTCGTGCTTGCTGTCGAAGTACTCGTTGAGCAGGCTGGGGACGGATTCGATGCGCAGGTACTGCACCACGAGGTCGAGCTCCAGCACGATGGGCGGCTCGGTGAGCGAGGCGTCGTCCGCGACCATCGTCGGGCTCACGTTCGACCACGTGAAGTCGAGGGCGAGGATGTCCATCTCGGGGACGACCTCGCGCAGGTAGGCCGCCAGGGCGTCCTCCTCGGAGCGCTGGAAGGCCGCGATGGTCTCGGCGGCCAGCGTGGCGCGGAAGACCTCGGCGGGCAGGTAGACGGTGCTGAGGAACGTGGCGTTCTCGGCGCTCACGTTGTAGGCGTTCTCGCCCTGGGCGGCGGCGCGGATGCGGTCGCTCGAGATGACGCGCATCTCCAGGCGGCCATGCATCGCGGCCTGGACCTCGGCGCGGCCTGCGCCCAAGGTGAGGCCGAGGAAGTTGACGTCGCCCTTGGTCAGGTTGACCCACAGCCACATCCGCACGTCCTCGCGCGTGATGTTCTGTCCGAGCGCCGTGTACGTGGCGTTGAGCACGGGCGGGACGACCTGGCCCAGCGCCTGGTCGACGGGCTTGACGACCGGGCCGAGGTCGGGGACCTGCGCTTGCGAGACGGCCGACAGGACGAGGACCGCGACGCCGAGGAGCGGGAGCGCCTTCACGTCCCCACCGCGAACCAGACGACGAGCCAGACCAAGGCGAGGACCATGGCCGAACGCGAGTTCCGCGCGGCCTTGGCGGCGCGGCGCGCCTGCCAATCCGCGTCCTTGCCGCGGTACCGGCGCGAGCGCCATTCGACGAGCAGGAACGGCAGCCCCACGAGAAGGAGGGCGAGCACCACCAGGCCCGGCAGGACGGGCGAGAGCGGCAGCTCGACGGCCTCGTCGAGGATGAACAGGAAGGGGAAGAGCGCCAGCACGAGGGCCGTGGTCCACTGCCGTGCGGCCCGCCAGAGCGGGGCGACGACGGCGTCGAGGCGGACGAGCCGGGTGGCCGCTTCCTCCCTTGCCGCCTCTAGGGTGTATCGCTCGACGGTCGCCGGCACCTCAGTGCCAGCGCTCCCGACGACGATAACCCTTGCGGGGATGGTACAGGAGTGTCGAGTCTACGGGGCCGCTAGCTCGACGACTTCTTGCGGACCGAGGGGACGGTGTCGCGGGCGCCCTTGACGCGGGCCAGGGTGTCCTTGCGGGCGGCCTCCGCCTTGGCGATCTGCGGCGGCTGGTAGCCGAAGTGGCTGGCGCAGTACTTGGAGTCGGCGCGGGCCGAGTTGCGGCACTGCTTGCCGTCCTCGGTGAGGGCCGAGCACTGCGGGCGCAGGGCGTGCTCGAGGTGGGGAGTGAGGTCCTCGCCGTCCTTGCCGCCGCCCTTCTTGAGGAAGGGGAGGCCGGTGCGCTCGTTGACGCCGACGTGGAAGCCCGAGGGTTTGCGCGACTTCTCGCCGGAGGCGGGGATGCGCTTGGAGAAGAACCAGATGGTGCGCGCACCGCCGTTCTTCAGGTCCACCTTGCGCGAGTAGAGCGTGAACCCGTTGTAGGTGAAGGGGAACGCGTCCTCCTGGAAGTCAAGGGATGGGACGGCGACGGGCGCGGGCGACGGCGTAGGGCGGGCGGCCAGCGTGGCGACTGCGCGGGCGAGGGCCGGCGTGGCCGAGGCGTCGCGCAGGATGTGGACGCGGGAGCTGGCCGACATCAGCGCGACGAGGATCGTCAGCAGGATGACGGCGGCCCACGGGATGAAGACGGCCCAGATGTACTCGCGGTCCCAGACGTACCAGTCCAAGAGGGCGAGGCCGAGGAACACCAGGTTGGCCACCAGGGCCGCGACGAAGAGCGCGCGGGCGTTGCTGTCCTCGGTCCGGGTCGTCGTGCTGGTGGTCGTGATGGAATCAGTCATCGTCTAGTGTCTCCGGAGGAGGGCGAAGAGGGAGATGCTGGTGCCGAAGGCGAACATCCCGGCGGCGGCCACCACTTCGGGCGGGCCGCTCGGGCCGGTGTAGACGCTGGCGGCGGAGTTGGGGTCGGTCTGGTCCTGCAGCTCGTCGCCGTCCGTCACTCCGTCGTCGTCGCTGTCGGAGTCGTTGGGGTCGGTGCCGTTGGCCGCTTCGCACAGGTTGTTGCAGCCGTCGTCGTCGGGGTCCGCGAACGGGTCGATGCAGCCCACGCCGGGCGTGCAGGGGCCGGTCGTCGGGCTGACCGTCGTGCTGTTGAAGAAGTTCGTCTCGAAGGTGTCCGGCAGGCCGTTGTTGTTGATGTCGTAGGGCTTGGAGTCGGCGCTGCGCGGGTTGCTTCCGGCATGCACCTCGAGCCCGTCGCCGAAGCCGTCGCCGTCGCTGTCGACCTTCACGGGGTCGGTCCCGATGGTGGCCTCGGTCCGGTCGGCCAGCCCGTCCGCGTCCGTGTCCTTGCCCTCGTCGGCGACCTTGACGGGGTCGTTGGGGTTGAGCGGGTTGCGGCCCAGCGTCGTCTCGTCCGAATCGGCCACGCCGTCGGCGTCCGAGTCGAGCCAGCGGGTCGTGAGGCCCTCGATGGCCGACGGGGTGTCGCCGCCGTGCTGCAGGACGACGGCGGCGGTGAGCGTCTGCGCGAAGACCTCGAGCCGCAGCACGTGGTTCTTGTGGATCTGCAGGCCCGTGGTGTGGAGCTCGAAGTCGATGGCCGTCGGGCTGAGCGCGGTGACGAACTGCTGCTCGTCGCTGCCGATGAGGCTGAGCGTGCCGTCGTCGGCGACGTCGTACAGCCGGACCTCGAAGATCGCGACGGCCTGGACGTCGGCCACGAAGAACAAGCGCGCCACCGAGTCCGTCGTGGCCTCGCGGTCCTTGTCCCAGCCCACGGAGGTCGACCAGGCCTGGGAGTTCGGCCGGTCGATGACACCGAGGACGGTCACGCCAGGCAGGACGAAGGCAGTCTGGCCTTGCGCGGCCGGGGCTTCGGCGGCCAGCAACAGGACGTCGTCCTGGCCGTTCGGGCTGCCGCTGTCGCCGGTCAGGTAGAAGGACTGCTCGATCTCGACGAAGCGGTTGCCCGGCAGGGCCGAGTCCGCGGTGGCCGTGGCCGTCGCAAAGAGGGCCAACGCGGCCAGGCTGACCAGGAGAGCACGCACCATCGGACGAAGCAGACCAGACAGGTTGCGTTCTTGAGCATTTTTGGTCAGTCTTGCGAATTATTGTCAAGAGCGCTGACATGTTCAGTATTTTCGCGATATATTCCAGAATTGCCCATACGTCTGCGTGGAGATGTCGGAGGTCGGTCGTCCGGGCCCTCCCTTTTTCAGCGCCGCGCCGGTGCCGCGGCCAGCATGAGCAGCATCGTCGCAGTGCACGCCCGCGAGATCCTGGATTCGCGCGGCAACCCGACCGTCGAGGCAGAGGTCCGGACGGAATCCGGCGCGCTCGGTCGCGCGCTAGTGCCCTCCGGCGCCTCCACGGGCACGCACGAGGCCGTCGAGCTGCGCGACGGGGGGGCCCGTTACCTCGGCAAAGGCGTGCGGAAGGCGGTCAAGAACGCCAACACCGTCCTCGCCAAGGCGGTCATCGGCCTCGACGCGGCCGACCTGAAGGGCATCGACCGCGCCATGCTGCGCGCCGACGGCACGCC
>JAXDQQ010000215.1:0-2707 GCA_034667805.1 Thermoplasmata archaeon
CGAAGACGAGGCCGGCGACGGCGTGGCCGAAGCGCCTCTCGATGGCGTAGACGAGGGTGATGAGGATGGGGGTGGTGACGAGCTTGGCGAGAAGCAGCGTGTCAGCCACGAGGCGACGACGTCGGAGGCGCTAGATGAGCCGAACGAACCGATGTCAGTCCAGGTGGTGGGCCCGGTCCCAGCCCGAGACCAGGCACATGATGCCGAAGACGGTGAAGCCGATGCCCTCGATGACAAGGAGGAACCACAGGCTGAAGGCATCGTTGCGCGCGGCCACGGCGCCGGCGGGGGAGTCGTCGAAGAAGCCGGTGCCGTGCAGGATGGCCAGGCCGACGCCGGCGAGGCCGATGAGGATGCCGAGGCCGACGAAGATCTCGCCGAAGACGCCGGTCTCGCCCGACCCGTGGGTGATCTCCTTGACGGAGAGGCTCATGGGGCCGGCGACGGCCCCTTCGTTCTTCAAGGCCTCGGTCTGCCGTCCCGATCGCGGACCAAACAGGGATTTCGGGGAACCCCGGGGAACCTTTGTCCCCGCTCTCCCCGTAATCCCTGGTTCGGGGGCGCGCCTGCTCGCGCAGGCATGGCCAAATGGCCGCGAAGGGTGGGAGCCCCGATGGCAAAGGCCGCGGCGGTCGGCGGGAAGCTGAACAGGCTTGCCGGCGAACCAAGCCCCTACCTGCAGCAGCACGCCGCCAACCCGGTCGACTGGTGGCCTTGGGGCGAGGCCGCGTTCGCGGAGGCCAGGCGACGGGACGTCCCGGTGTTCCTCTCCATCGGGTACGCGACCTGCCACTGGTGCCACGTCATGGCGCACGAGTCGTTCGAGGATGCGGACGTCGCCCGGCTGATGAACGAGGCCTTCGTCAACGTCAAGGTCGACCGCGAAGAGCGCCCCGACGTCGACGACGCGTACATGGCGGTGTGCCAGGCGATGACAGGCTCGGGCGGCTGGCCGCTCACGGTCTTCCTCTCCCCGGACAAGAAACCGTTCCTCGCGGGCACCTACTTTCCCAAGACCAGCCGCTTCGGCCGTATGGGCATGGTGGACCTCGTCCCCAAGATCTCGGAGGCTTGGGCCAAGCAGAGGACGGAGCTCCTTCAGCAAGCCGAGCACATCCTCGACCACGTGGGCACCTCATCCGCGGCCTCCGGTGAGCTTCCCCCGGATTCGTTGGAGAAGGCCGAGATGCAATTGACGCAACGCTTCGACCCTCACCACGGCGGCTTCGGGCGCGCCCCCAAGTTCCCGTCGCCGCACACGCTGCTCTTCCTGCTCCGGCGGCATGCCCGCACCAAGGAGCCCTCCACGTTGGACATGGTCGTCCGCACCCTCGACGGCATGGCGGCCGGCGGCATCCGCGACCACCTGGGCGGCGGTTTCCATCGCTATTCGACGGACACGCACTGGCTCCTGCCTCACTTCGAGAAGATGCTGTACGACCAGGCGATGCTGGCGATGGCCTACACGGAGGCGTACCAGGCGACGCGCGAACCCCGCTTCGCCGCCGTGGCGCGGGAGATCCTCGACTACGTCCTGCGCGACCTCAAGGACCCTGTGGGCGGCCTGCGCTGCGCCGAGGACGCGGATTCCGAAGGCGTGGAGGGCAAGTTCTATGTCTGGACGAAAGCGGAGGTCGAGGCGGCTCTCGGCAAGGACGCCGACCTCTTCTGCCTCGCCTACGGCGTCTCCACCGAGGGCAACTTCAACGACGAGGCGACGCACCAGCGCACCGGCGCCAACGTCATCCACCTGCCACGCCCCCTCGCCGAGGTAGCAAAAGCGCGCGGGCTTTCGCCGACCGACCTGGACAAGCGCCTCGCCGCGGCTCGCGCCACTCTCCTTGCGATTCGGGACCGACGCGTCCGGCCGCAGCTCGACGACAAGGTGCTCACCGACTGGAACGGCCTCGCCATCGCTGCATTCGCGAAGGCCGGCGTTGCTCTGGGCGAGGCCCGCTACGTGCAGGCCGCCGTCGAGGCCGCCCTGTTCGTGAAGAAGGAGATGGCGCGCAAGGACGGCTCGCTGCGCCACCGCTTCCGCGCCGGCGTGAAGGACGACCTCGCGTTCCTCGACGACCACGCGTTCCTGTTGTGGGGCCTCGTCGAGCTCTACGATGCCACGCTCGACGCGGCGTGGCTCGCGTGGGCCATCGAAGTCGCCGATGGCCTCGGCCGCTTCAAGGACGCGGCCGGCGGCGGCTGGTTCCTTTCGCCGGAAGACGGCGAAGACCTCGGCGTGCGCCGCAAGGGGGCGTACGACGGCGCCCTGCCCTCCGGCAACGCCGTCGCGGCGTGGTCCTTGGTGCGTCTCGCCTTGCTGACCGGCGACGCGCGGTGGGAAGCGGAGACCGCCGCGGCCGTGTCGGCCTTCGCGGGACTGGCGGGCCAGCATCCGCAGGCGTTCACGGGCCTCCTGCTCGCGCACGACCTGGCGGCGGGGCCGAGCCGCGAACTGTTCATCGCGGGGTCGGGCAAGCCTGCCCTGGACCTCATCGTCGAGGCACGCGACCATTACGACCCGCATCGCGTCCTGCTGCATCAGTCGGCCGAGTTGGCGAAGGTCGCGGCGTGGACGAAGGAACAGGCCGCGCCGGCAGGCAAGGCGGCGGCGTTCCTGTGCGAGGGCCACGCGTGCAAACGGCCGGTGACGACGGCGGCGGAACTGGCGACGCTCTTGGCGTAGGCTCACGCGGAGTTCGCGGAAAAT
>JAXDQQ010000216.1:0-3035 GCA_034667805.1 Thermoplasmata archaeon
GGCCAGCGCGCCGCCGACTACGACCAGTACCACTTGCCGCTCGACACGCCGGACCACATCTACCAAGTCGTCGGCGGCCGCGACAACTTCAAGGAAGGCTTCGGCGCGCTCGTGCTCGAGTCCTACACCCTGGTGCTGGAACTGGACGGGACGAGCCTCGCCGAGCTGCAGGCCGCGTACGCCTAGGCAACCTTCAAGCGACCGGGCCACCGTCGGCACCGCGTGAAGGGTCCGTCCGTCGTCCTCCTGGTGGCCATTGTCCTGGCCGGATGCCTTTCGGCGGATCCGCCCGCGTCCGATGCGACGGCCGGCCAGACGCTCGTGCAGCGCGTCACGGCCGACCAGCCGCCGATCGATTGGGAAGTGGGCGCGCAGGTCGACTGGTGGGAGGACATCGCGACCAACTACCCCAAGCACGACTCCAACCTCCCGACCAACGCCCAGTTGCGCCAGCGCCTCGTCTCCGACTTGCAGGCCCTCGGCCTCGACGTCGAGGTGCGCATCTACCCCGGCCAAGTGCAGAATGCCGACGTCCCCGCGGTCCCCGGCACGGAGATCTACGCCATCATCGGGACGAAGGCGGGCACGACGATGCCGGACCACCGCGTCGGACTGGTGGCGCACTACGACACGCAGACGGCCACCATCATGGGCGCCTACGACGACGCGTCGGGCGTGGCGGCCCAGTACTCCATCTGCAAGGCCCTCGCGGCCGTCCCGATGGCGCGCACCCTCGCCTGCATCTTCTTCGACGCCGAGGAGCGCGGCCTCGTGGCCTCCGAACGCTACGTCCAGGACGTCGTCACCGACGGCGACGAGCCGTACACCTACGACCTCGTCTTCGGCTACGACATGACGGGGCTCAACTGGCCCGGCTACTCGACCTGGAAGATGTACGTCATGCCCGGGCCCGAGGACGACGTGCCGATGCTGCAACCGTTCGCGCAGGACATCATGCACGGCGTGCTCGGATTCCCAACGGACGGCGTCGAGGTGCTCGACGTGCACGACCGCAACTCGGACGAGATGAACTTCAAGCGCGCCGGCATCCCCATCCTGCGCTTCGCCGGCGGCCGCAACGCCGCCGACTACGACCAGTACCACAAGCCGCTCGACACCGTGCAGCACGTCTACGACCTGGCCGGCGGCCGCGCCAACTTCGAGGCCGGCTTCGCCACGATCGTCGAGGCGAGCTATGCGACGATGCTGGCGTTCGACGGCACGTCCATGGACGAGCTGCGCGCCGCCTATGGCTAGATTCCCGACGACCCACCAAACCGCGGAACCCGCGGACCGCGCGGAACCTTCCGCGGGTTTCCGCGTGATCCGCGGTTCGTGTGCAGGTCGGTCGGCGTCAGCTCGCGCGGAAGGGCAACGGATCCTTCGCGGCCTTGCGGCGCTTGGCGGCCTGCTTGACGCGGTCGGCGCGGCTGGGCCACTTCAGGGGCTCGCGGAACGGCCGGCTGGCGAGGAGGATGAACGCGGGGAACAGGAGGTTCATCCAGTTGGCGACCGCGACGAGCTCCGGTGGCGAGCCCAAGGTGGCGCCGTTGGCCACGAGGGGCAGGAGCGCGTCGAGGAACACCAGGGCCGAAAAGAAGCCGGACATGCCGAAGACGATGAGGAGCTGGTCGGCGCGCGACTTCCAGAACGACTGCCCCGTGGCCCCGACGTGCTCGACGAGGCGGGTCGCCGTCAGGGCGAGGCCGCCGAACCAGGCGGTCGCGAAGGCGAGGAGCGCGAAGCTCTCGACGCTAGGCATGACGGCGGCCAGGACGACGAACGCCGCGAGGGCGACGATGAGGTAGAGCGGCCGTTCCAGCATGAACTCCTTCATGGTGCGCGACGAGTCCGCCCGCAGCGCGCCGGTGAGCAGCAGGAGCAGGAAGGTCGCCAGTGAGAGCAGCGTGATGACGAGGGAGATCGGGTCGAGGCCGCCGACCATCAGCAGGAGTCCGCCGCCCGGCCAGTAGAGGGCCCAGGTCCACAGCGAGAACTTCATCGCGGAGCGGAAGCGGTCCAGCGTGCGCGGGGGAAGGGCGATGTCCTCTGGGACGGATGCGACCGGCTGCGCTGGCGACCTGGCGGTTCCTGGGCTGGCGGAGACGGACGGCTTGGCTCGTGGCACTACGACACCGCCCCTGGACGCCCTCTGCGGGATATTCAATGGTGCCGGATAGAAGATTGGAGTGTGGTCGCATCGGCGAAGCCTGACGACAGGAGGGCAAGGCCCGGCGGGCGGGTCCCACCTACTGGCGCTTGGGTTTCGCCTGCATCGAGACGAGCTCGTCGACGGTGGTCGCTTGCTTGGCGGACTTGTCGTCCCTCCAGCGGCCGGTGAAGCGGGGGAACCTTGCCGCCAACCCAGCTCCAGGCTTGATGCGTCCCCAGCCGGCGCGGTGCGTCGGACTCAGGGTGAGCTCCGCGGCCTGGACCTCCATGACGGTGTGCGGGTCGAACCAGACATCGGGCTCCATGCCGGAATCCACGGCCTTGGGCTTCGCCTCGGACACGTGGCGTTTGAAACGGCCCTTGAGCGACTCCAGGGTCACGTCATCGAAGCCAGTGCCGAGCTTGCATACGGACGGCCAGGTCTGCGTCTCCGGGTCGAAGGCCGCCATCAGGAGCGCGCCGTACCATCCCGCGCGCCGCCCGCGGCCATGGAAGGCGCCGATGGCCACCAGGTCCATCGTGTCGACGAGGGCCTCGGTGTAGTCGGTCTTGAACTTGATCCAGGCGAACCCGCGGCTGCCGGCCTTGTACGGGGCACGCGGGTCCTTGCACATGATGCCCTCGGCGCCGTCGACGACCGCCTGGTCGAAGAACGACTCCATGCCCTCGGCGTCCGTCGCCTCCACCATCGTGGACATGCGGACCGGCCCCTTCTTCGGGACGATCGACTCCAGCTTGGCGCGGCGCTCCTCGTACGGCAGCCCCATGGTGGACTCGCCGTCGAGCGCGATGAGATCGAACAGGAACAGCGTGACCGGGATCTCTTTCGCCATTGCCTCGAGGTCGGTCTTGCGTCCGCGGCG
>JAXDQQ010000217.1:0-10267 GCA_034667805.1 Thermoplasmata archaeon
TCTTGGAAACGTCCTGCCAACCTTTGCCTTCGTCCAACGACCGCCAGACCCGCGCCTCCTTGCCCGCCACGTAGAGTGCCCCTTCCTTGTCGGCTCCGATGGTCGGCTCGCCGCCTTCGTGCCGCAACGGCAGGAGGTCGACGCCCAAGGCCATCCACTCGGAGGGGGCGGTGACGGTCCCGTTGCTGCGGTGGGCCTCGATCGCCGGGTTGACGACGTGGACGGCAACGGGCGCCGGTTCCCCGGGGAAGAGGACGGCCGTCCCGACCGCGCCGGCGGCGAGCCCGAGCGCCAAGAAGGCGATCGCCCCGGCGGATGCGGCGCGGTTCATGCCCGGCGGCGGAGGGCGACCAAGGCCGCGCCCAGGACGGCCACGACCGTCATGGCGGGGTCGAGCGACGGGATGTCCCACCAGTCTTTCTTCGCCACGTGCACGGCGATCGGGTTCGCGACGCCTTCGTCGGCCATCGCGATGCCGACGCGGAACTCACGCTTGCCCGTCGCCGCGCCCTTGGACACCTCGAACGGGATCTCCACGAGCTGCGGGGGACCCGAGCGGTTGAAGGTGAACGCGCGTTCAGGGTCGGTCCAGGTCCATCCGGGCACGTCCTCGACGACGACCTTCGCGTCCGCGTCGCCCCCGGTGGCGGGGTCGTCGTCCCGCTGGAAGGACAGCACCAGCTTGCCGCCTGCTCCGGCCTTCACGTCGGCCAGGCTCCCCGACGTCGTGTTCGCGTCGGCCTGGACGGAGACGACCACGATGGCGCCGCCGACCTCGGTCACGAAGCCGCCATCGAACGACCCGTTGAGGAGCCTCTTGCTGCAGTTGAGGGGGTCGGGGATGTGGCAGTCCGCGGCGGCCAACGGCAGGGCCAGGCTCGCGAGAAGGACGGCGCCCACCAGGGCCGAGCTCGACGTGGGGCGGAGCGACCGCATGCGTCACCAGTTTTTGGCGGCCATTTAGGGCTTTGGAGTCGACGTCAGCGCGGCGGCGTGCTCCAGGCGTGCCGCTTCCTCGAAGTCGAGGCCCAGGCGCTCCCGCAGGTTGTCGAGGAGGCGGCGTTCGCGCCGTCCCATCGTCCCATCGGACCAGACCAGCCTTGCCTGCTCCTCGAACAGCCGCAGGCGGTCGTCGTGCGCGATGTCGGCGGCGGACCGCACGTTGGGCATGACCGCGTGCGCGATGCGGTGGCCGAACTTCTCGAGGGGACTGATGGCGAAGAGCAGGACGCCGGCGCTGATGCCGCCGAAGAGCAGGCCGAACCTCTCGTTGAGGACGTTCTCGACGACCTTCGAGGTGGCGAAGAACAGGCCCAGGAAGATGACGGCGATGGTCCCCCGGCTGATGGTCCACTTGATCTTCACGTCGATGGAGAACAGGCGGTGCCGCACGAGGGCGTAGGCGACGAGTGCCGGCAGGAGGACGCGCCAGATGGTCCGAAGCGCCAAGCTGACTTCCGGCCCGCCAGGGAGGATGACGGCCACGGAGCAAAGGGCCGCCAAGGGATAGAGCATCGACGCGAGGGCCACCTTGCGGCGCGCCTCCGGTCGTCGGGCGGCGCCCCAAAGGTGCAATCCCAATGCGGTGAGGCTGGCGCCCACGGCCAGGACGCCCTCGATGATGACGAGGTCGACGAGGGGGGACGCCACGTACCGGGCGCGGAAGACGTCCACGCCCTCGACGAGCGGGGACGCCATCTGGATGCCGCCCTCGAGCAACGCGTTCAACGCCAGCGCCGTGGAGACCAGGAAGGCCGCCGCCCGGCGCGGCTCCATGAGGTCCTGGGCGGCCTCCCACGCCAGGAACAAGGCGACGATCCCGTAGGCGAGCGGGGTGCCGTAGCTCAGGGTGGCGAGCGGGCCGAACCGGAACAGGCCGTCCGGGGCCACCGAGGTGTGGAGCGAGTGGTCCAGGCCGTAGGCCAGCTCCGTGGCGATGCCCGCCACAAGGATGGCCCGGCCCGCCCACTTCCAGGAAGGGCCGCCGTGCGGGCGGAGGTAGGCGACGAGGAAATACGCCAAGGCGAACGGCGTCGCCAGGATGTAGTAGTCGCGCAGGGCCGGCAGGTCGTAGTTCCCGGCCAGGTAGGCCGCGAAGGCGGGCGCGCCGTCCGATGCGGCAAGGCCGGGGATGGCGTTGATCAAGCGCGTCATCCCGACGAGGAGAAGGAACACGGCGAACGAGCGGTTGACCGGGCTACGGAAGTTGAGGTAGAGCAGCCAGCCCGCCAAGGCGAACATGCAGGCCGCCGCCAAGAACGGCGTGTACAGCAGCACCGCGCCGGCCATGAAGCATCCAGTCCGGTGAGGGGAAAAAAGCCCTTCCGGTCTCTCTGGCGTGACGACCAGGCAACCACGGATCGCACGAAACCCAAGGAGCGTCCTTGGTTTCGTTTGCTTCGCGGAATCCGTGGTCCCGCGGCCGCGGTCAGCGCGCCAAGGCGTTGCCGACCTGCTTCTCCGGGTATCCAGGCGGCGTCGGCCGCGTCCAGATCCGGGCGCCCGTCGCGTTGGCGCGCACGCGTTCGCCGTCGCCCACGACGCAGTCCTTGAGGTGGACGCCGACGTCGACGGTGATTCCATCGCCCAGCACGCAGCCGTCCAGCCGCGCGCCGCCGCCGATCGAGCAGTCGCGGCCCAAGAGGGAGCCGGCGACGTGGGCGTCCGGGGCGATGCGGGAGCCGGGTCCCGCCTTGAAGGCCGGGTCCATAGCGTGGCTGGCCGTGATGAGCCGCTGCGGGTCGCCCACGTCATGCCAGGCGCCCGTGAAGGGTAGGCCGAAGAGGCCGCGCGGGATGAGCTGCGGGAAGACCTCCGTCTCCATGCTGACCATCTTGCCCTTCGGGACGAGCGACAGGATCGAGCGGTCGAGGAGGTAGGCGCCGGCGTTGATGAGCCGGCTCGGCGCAAGGCTCGGGTCCTTCGGCTTCTCGACGAACTCCGCGATGCGCACGGCCCCTTCCGAGGCGGCCTGCTCGTCCTCGCGGATGACGCCGTAGTTGACGACGTCGGCCGGCGCGACCTCCTTGAGGCTGATCGTGCCGGCGCCCTTGTTGGCGGCGTGGGCACGCACCATGGCGCCGAGGTCCATCGTGGAGACGATGTCGGCGTTGAGGACGAAGAAACGGTCGGACGTCAGGTGGGCCTCGCAGTTCTTCACGGCGCCCGCGGTGCCCAGGGGCTCGTCCTCCTTGACGACGACGAAGTCGATGCGGCGGCCCTTGCCCTTCGACTCGCGGTGGGCGAAGTACGTGCCCAAGGCCTGCGCCTTCCAGTTGACGGCGACGATGACGCGGCGCACCTCGGGTGGCAGGCGGTCCAGGACCCATTCGACCATGGGGCGGCCGGCGACCGGAAGGAGGGGCTTCGGGCGCGTGTACGTCAGCGGGCGCAGGCGCGTACCGTAGCCGCCGGCAAGGAGGATGGCGTCCATGGCGGCCCTGGCAAGCCTGCGGGTTTTAAGGAACCCTCCCGTCGCCGACGCGTGCCCACCCTGCCCGAGCTCGCTCGGCGCATGTGCCTGCAGAACGCGCTGCAGCATGACGGCAAGTGCGAGCCGAAGGGCCTCGTCGGGCGCATCATGGGTGGCCACCCCGAGTTCCGCGCCGACCCGAAGGGCGTGGCTGCGGCACTGATGGAGGCCGGTGCGGCCGTCAACGCGATGACGGTGGAGCAACAGCAGGCCGCCCTCGAGGCCGAGGCGCCGGAGCTGCTCAACGTCCAGAAGAAGGAGAAGCGCACCGGGCTCAAGGAGCTGCCCAACGCGACGAAGGGCAAGGTCGTCATGCGCTTCGCGCCGAACCCGAACGGGCCGCTCTCGTTGGGCCACTCGCGCGGAGTGTCGATCCTCGCCGAGTACCAGCGCATGTACGACGCGACGATGATCCTGCGCTTCGACGACACGGACCCGCAGGTCAAGCCGCCCCTCATGGACGACACGCGCGGCTGGAACGGCTACGAGATGATCCGCCAGGACTACGAGTGGCTCGTCGGCCGCAAGCCCGACCGCGTGCTGCGCGCCAGCGACCGCATCGGCATCTACCAGGACGCCGCGCGTGACCTCATCCGCGTCGGCGGCGCCTACGTCTGCAACTGCGACGCCGAGACGTTCAAGGCGCTCAAGGACGCCAAGACGCCCTGCCCCCACCGGGACCAGACGAAGGAGCACAACCTCGCGGGCTTCGACGCGATGTGCGACGGGACGACCGCCAAGGGAGCGGCCGTGCTGCGCATCAAGACCGACATCACCCATCCCCATCCTGGCCTTCGCGACTGGACCGCCTTCCGAGTCGTCGCCAAGGACGCCATCCACCCGCGCGAACGCAAGGGCGAGATCCCGCGCCATCACGCCTGGCCGCTCTTGGACTTCCAGTCGGCCATCGAGGACCACCTGCAGGGCGTGACGCACGTCATCCGCGGCAAGGACCTCATGGACTCGACGCGCAAGCAGACGTTCCTGTACAAGCACATGGGCTGGACGTACCCGGAGACCTTGTACTGGGGCCGCGTCTCCGTGCACGAGTTCGGGAAATTCTCCACCAGCATGATGCGGCGCGCCATCGAGGCGGGCAAGTTCACCGGCTGGGACGACCCGCGCCTGCCCTGCCTCGCCGCCCTGCGCCGCCGCGGCTACTCGCCCCACGCCATCCGCGCGTTCTGGGTCGGCATGAACCTCACCGAGAAGGACACCGCCGTGAGCCTGGCCAACCTCGACGCCGAGGACGCCAAGGCCAACGACCCGGTCGCGCCGCGCTACTTCTTCGTGCCCGACCCGACCGAGCTTCTTCTCAAGGGCGCGCCCGACAAGGCGGCCCATCCAGCCATCCACCCGAGCCATCCCGAGCGCGGCACCCGCACGCTCGAGGCGGGCCACGCCGTCGTCGTGGCCAAGTCGGACGCCGCGGCGCCGCGCTTCCGCCTCAAGGACCTGGGCAACGTCAAGGTCTCCGGCCACTCCGCCGTCTGGGACGGTGACGCCATGGAGCGGGGGTTCCCCATCGTCCAATGGCTGCCCGCCGGTCACGCCAAGCCGTTCACGGTGCTCAAGCCGGACTTCCTGCCCGACGAGGAGCCAGCGGCGATGGGCGACGACGAGCCCGCCGAGGAGCCGACGAAGGACGCGAAGGAGATCGAGGTGCCGCCGCTGCTGCGCATCGAGGGCCTCGTCGAGCCGGCGGCGCTCAAGGAGCTCGGCAAGGTCGTGCAGTTCGAGCGCTTCGGCTTCGTCCGCATCGAGTCGCCGACGCAGGGCGTCTGGCTCCACCAATAGAGGCCCAGGCACCCGTCGGAGCAAGGCTTCAAGAGGCGCGAGGCGGCTCGATGGGCATGCCCCGCCTGCGTTGCCCCCGCTGCGCATCAGTTGTCGAGGTCGCCCCCGGCGCGGCCCCCGTCTGCTCCTCGTGCGGCTTCGGCGCGAAGGCGGCACCCGCAGCCGCGCCGGTGCAGCCGTCCCCGCCGCCCGCCGCTCCGATGGCGGCCCGGACGCCGGCGCCCGCGGGCTCGCGACGCGGCGCCATCATCGCCATCTGCATCGTCGGCTTCCTCGTGCTCGCGGGAGCCGCGGCGGCCGTCGCCTACTTCGCGCTGGGCGCCGACGCGCCGAAAGCGCTCTCGCAGGCCGAGGCCCGCTCGCGCGTCGAGGCCAGCCTGCAGGCGGCCGGCGACGCCCTGTCGGGGCAGGCGTCCGACGATGACCTGCGCAAGGTCACCGTGGTCGCGGCGCCGCCGGAATCGACGCCGAGCGGCCCGGAGGACTTCTTCTCAGGTCTTGGCCAGATGACGGTCACCATCGAGTACGGCACGGCCGATTCGGTGCGCTTCGACCTGCACATGGCCAGCGGCGCGGTGACCGTGGCCTTCACGATGATCTGCACGCAGGACCGGCAATACATGATCGCAGGAGGCCAAGCGTATGCCTCGCGCCCCAAGGTCGTGGACGACCCGTCTTCGTCCTGCCTGGACGTGGGCTCCGGGGACGAGGAGGACCTGATGCTCACGGAGGGCGTTCCTCCCCTGGAGAACCTCTCCGTCGCCGATGGCGACATCAAGCGCAACAGCGACGGCAGCGTCCGCGCGGAGATCGACGAGGAGGGCACGCACGTCGTGCTGGAGATCGGCCGCGACGGCCGGCTGGCGCACGTCACCGCCACCAGCCCCGACGACGGTTCGTGGGAGATGACGTTCGAGTACGGCTCGCGGTCGTCCATCACGCCGCCGAAGGACTTCAAGCTCCTTCCGGCAAGCGTCGAGTTGGCGCCGGTCGGACCCCCACAAGGAGCCACGCAGACGTGGACCGTCGTGTCGAGCCCCGAGGAACCCCCGCTGGAGGATTTCGAGGTGCGCATCGAGGACTTCGGGTTCGGCTACTCGTTCGACGAAGGGTCGGGCGACGCTTCGCAGGCGGAGGAGGCTCCGCGGACGACGTTCCGGCTCGACGACGGGGCCACCCAGACCGCCGGCAACCTCACTTTCACGTTCACGGACGCCGACCGCGATGGCAAGCTCTCGGCCGGCGACTCGTACTCGCTGCAGGATGCGGCCATGGAGGCCAACGAAGCCGAGGAGAGCCAGTCCTCGTTCGGGCCGATCTTCCCGGACTACCAGGTCGTCCTCTATGACCTGGTCGCCGATGGCCCGGTGAACTCGGGTTTGGCGGAGCTGCCGTCGCCGGCGTGGCTTGCGTTGGCGGCGCTGGCGTTGGCTGGCCTCGCCTCGCGCCGCCGTTAGCGGTCGTCGGTCCGCAAAAGGGAGCTGGACGGCTAAGGTCGCCGCGACGCCACCAGGTGCGGCTCGAGGTCGGCGTACCCGGCCTCCGCCGCGGGCCGGTCCGTCGTCTTGAGCAGCACCTTGCCGTTGTCGTAGAGGCTGCTCTCGACGGCCGGCCCACCGCCGACGGCCTTGCGCACGATGAGGATGATGCGGGCGTCGACGACGACCGCGTAGCCCGAGTCCGCCAGCCGCCGCCGCAGCGCCGGCATGTCGATGCGCCACGGCGGGTCGCGCGTGGCGAGGAAGCCCGCCGAGGTGGCGCACGGACGCAGCAGGCTCACGCGTGGGCCGAGGCGGCGCCGGCCAAAGCGCTTGCGCCGCGCCTGCTTCGGCCCAAACGGGTTTATGGCAGACGCCCGTCGGCGCGCCCGTCGCGATGAAGGCCATCCTGCTCCTGTCCGGCGGCTTCGACTCGCCCGTCGCGGCGCGCATGCTGCAGGACCAGGGCGTCGCCTTGGAGGCCCTGCACGGCTCCTTCGAGCCCGTCACCGACGACGCGTCCGTGAAGAAGGCGGAGACGCTGGCCCGCCAGCTCGGCCTCAAGCGGCTGTGGGTCGCCAAGATCGGCGAGCAGTTGGGGAAGATCCCGCACGACCGCGAGGCGCACCGCTACTACTTCCTGCTGCAGAAGCGCCTGCTCTACCGCCTCGCCGACGCCTTGGGCGACCAGGTCGGCGCCGACGTCATCGCCACCGGCGAGAACCTCGGCCAGGTCAGCAGCCAGACCTTGCCCAACCTGGTGACCTTGGAGCAGGCCGCGCGCCGCCCCGTCCTTCGCCCGCTTTTGGGCCTGGACAAGGTGGACATCCTGCGCCTCGCGCGCGAGTGGGGCACGTATGACACGTCTGTCGGGCCCGAGCTGTGCGACCTCCTTGGTCCGGACAAGCCGGCCACGACGAGCCGCATCGAGCCCGTCGTCGAAGCAGAGAAGCGGGTCGGTCTGGACGTGGGCCTGCCGGCCATCTCTTGCGTCGCCCTCGACTGAACCGCCTTCACGCGGAGCTCGCGGAACCCGCGGAATCCATTTCCGCGTCTTCCGCGCGTTCCGCGTGATGGACGTCAGCGGGTGCGGCGGCGGGCCGCGAAGGCGGCCACGGCCATCAAGGCCACGAGGCTCACGGGCAGCGCGAAGCCGGGCGAGTCCTGGTCGTCGGACGACCCGCTGCCGGACTGGCTCTGCGAGCGGATGGCGCCGCTCGAGCTGGAGCGCGAGACCGTGGGGCGCGGTGTCGGGCTGGCCTTGGGCGGGTCCGGGGCGTACCACGGGGCGTAGACGAACGACGGCGTGACCGCCCCATCGTACTGGATGGTGGCGGAGAGGCCGGCCGGCAGCGGCACCGGGCTCGCTCCCTGCGTCAAGGCGAAGCCGAGGGCGAACTTCGACTCGTTGCTGACCATCACGTCGACGGGGCCGATCTGGAACAGGGCGGGCGCGTGGTAGAGCAGCGGCAGGACCTGGGCCAGCTCGTAGAACGCGATGGCCTGCGGGTCGGTCTGGTTCTCGGGGATGAATGTCATCGGGTCCGGCGTGTTGCTCTGGTTGAAGTCGAGGTTCAGCGAGGCGTTGGCGAGGGCGATGGGCGTGCCTTCGGCCGGGACCTCGTAGAGCGTGACCGTGAGGTTCGCCAGGTAGGTCGCCGACTCGCCGGTCCACAGGCCGACGAAGATGGGCCCCTTCAGGCGGTTCGCATGGGTGTGGCCGTCAGGCGTCAGGAACTGGACCGGCAGGACGAGGTCCTGGCCAGCGACGACCATGCGGCTCTTGCCCGTCGTCCCGTTCGGGGCGTTGGGCATCTTGGGGTCGTAGGGGTCGAGGATGCCCGCGTTGGGGTCGATCGTCGGCACCGCAATCGGGAGCGGGATGGGGGATGGGACGTCTGGCACCTGGTCCAGGGGGCTAGGGGCGTCCTTGAGGAAGTAGAACACGGGCTGGGCGTAGGCCTCGGCTGCGGGGGCCGCGACCAGGAGGGCCACGGCAAGGAGAGGCAGGAGACGGGCCACCGACATATGTCCGGTTGGGCCTGGCCACCAATAAATAGCCTTGCGCTAATGTATAGAACTGGCGCCGAGGCCGGGAAGCCAAGGAAAGCCTTCTGGTCGCGGCCAGTGCCCCGCTCGCCTTTTCATCGCCTCCAGGAATGCGCGCGCGTGAGTCCCTCGCGTCGGGCGGCCGGCAAGACCTCGAAGCGCGCCCCGGCCCGGACCGCCATGGTCAGGACCAACGGAGCGGCGAAGGGCGGGAAACGGGTCTTCGCCTTCGAGGAAGGCGACGCCTCGATGAAGGCTACCTTGGGCTCCAAGGGGGCCGGCCTGGCCGAGATGAGCCGCATCGGGCTGCCCGTGCCGCCGGGCTTCACCATCACGGCGCAGACGTGCGTCGAGTACCAGAAGGGCGGCATGCCGCAGGGCCTCATGGACGAGGTGTCGTCCGCCTTGACCGACCTCGAGCGCAAGGCCAAGGCGACCTTCGGCGACCCGAAGAACCCGCTCTTGGTCTCCGTGCGGTCCGGCGCCGCGATCTCCATGCCGGGCATGATGGACACCGTGCTCAACCTCGGCCTCACCGACGCCACCGTCGAGGGCATGGCCAAGCTGACCGGCAACCCGCGCTTCGCCTACGACTCCTACCGCCGCTTCCTCACCATGTTCGGCAACGTCGTGCTCGGCCTGCCCCACCATGGCTTCGAGGAGCGCCTCACCGCGGCGAAGAAGGCCGCCAACACGGACCGCGACACGCAGGTGCCGCCCGAGGCCCTCAAGCGCCTCTGCGAGGAGTTCAAGGCCCACATCCAGAAGCAGACGGGCAAGCCCTTCACGCAGGACCCGAGGGAGCAGCTGCGCCTGGCCATCGAGGCGGTCTTCAAGTCCTGGAACAACAAGCGCGCCATCACCTACCGCGACCTCAACAAGATCCCGCACGAGATGGGCACCGCCGTCAACGTGCAGATGATGGTCTTCGGCAACATGGGCGACGACTGCGCCACCGGCGTGGCCTTCACCCGCGACCCCGCCACCGGCGAGCACACGTTCTACGGCGAGTTCCTCCGCAACGCGCAAGGCGAGGACGTCGTGGCCGGCATCCGCACGCCGCGCCCCATCCTGCAGCTCGGCAACGAGATCCCGCAGGCGCACAAGGACCTCCTGGCCATCGCCAAGAAACTCGAGTCGCACTTCCGCGACATGCAGGACATCGAGTTCACCGTGATGAAGGGCAAGCTGTACATGCTGCAGACGCGCACCGGCAAGCGCACCGGATTCGCCGCCGTCCGCATCGCCCTCGACATGGTGGACGAAGGCATCCTCAGCCACGAGGAGGCCATCCTGCGCGTGCAGCCCGACCAGCTCAACCAGCTGCTGCGCCCCATCTTCGACTCCAAGCAGAAGGCGGAGGCCACGAAGTCCGGCAAGGTGCTGGCCAAGGGCCTCAACGCCGGCCCCGGCGCCGCCACCGGCCGCGTCGTCTTCACCGCCGACGACGCCGTCGAGTGGAAGAAGAAGG
>JAXDQQ010000218.1:0-4356 GCA_034667805.1 Thermoplasmata archaeon
GTGTAGACGAGGACATAGTACGCGATGGCGGCGGCGGTGAACGCGGCCGCCAGCAGGTAGCCCGGCACGGCGAGGACCAGGATCGCCAGCACGGACATCACCAGGCCGTACACCGTCGCGGCGGTGGGCGTGATGCGGCCCGAGGCGACGGGGCGGTTGGCGGTGCGGCCCATCTTGGCGTCGCGGCGGCGCTCGAGGACGTTGTTGAGCGCGCCCGACGCCGCCGTGCTGAACGTCCCACCGAGCGTGACGGCGAGGAAGGGTTTCCAGCCGGGGACGCCGCCGGCGGCGACGAACATCGCGGCCCACGCGACCATCAGCAAGAGGAGAAGGATGCGCGGCTTGCTGATCGTCACGTAGTCGGCCAGCACCGCGCCGAACGACCGACGGACGGGCCCCTCATCCATCGGGGCCCTCGGATCCAGGGGCTGGGGCTTGTACGGCCCCATCTTGGTAGACGTAGGAGACGACGCGCGGCTTCGGCGGCTCGGGCGGCGCCGGCTTGGGGTCGCCGAGCGGCCGGAAGTGGACGGCGCTGGCGGCGACGACGAGCGTCGTCAGCAGGACCGTCGCGAGGACGAGGTGCGCCGTCGTGGCCCAGGCCGGGTTGCCGGTGATGACGGTGACGGCGCCGAGGGCCGCCTGGCCGAAGTATAGCCCGACGGCCGCCAGCGGCAAGCGGCGCACGATGGGATGCGCGTCGGGCGTCCGCAGGGCGACGATTGCGAAGGCCACCAGGGGCACCAGGAGCAGGCTCACGACCGCGCGGTGGCCCCACTCGTAGAGGACCTGCGCCTGCGTGAAGGCGACGGGCTCGCCGGCGTAGAGGCGGCCGTTCTCCTGGCTGGGGAAGGGCGGGAACCATTCGCCGTAGCATTGCGGCCAGTCGGGGCAGGCAAGGCCGGCGCCGTTGGCCTTGACCCATGCGCCGAGCGCCATGAGCAGGATCGTCATCCCGACGCACAGCAGCGACAACCGTCGCAGCCACAGGAGGCGTTGGGCAGGCATGGCTCCGCTCGAAGGGACGCCCGGTTCGATTTGAAGCTTAGGGACGTCATGGGTTGACAGGCGACACAGGAGGGACGCCGGTCCGCCGCCGCTTCAAGGCCGTGGCCGCCGTCAGGGCCGCCACGGCGGCGCACAGGCCGGCCAGCACCGCGAAGACCGCGTCGGGCGCGTCGGCGAGGCTCCCCGCCAGCGTCCCGCCTGCCGCCGAGCCGAGGTAGGCGACGACGAGCTGCACGCCGTGTCCGCGGCCCCCGGAGCGGCCGGCGAGGCGGCTCACCTGGCTCGGCAGGACGGCCGACAGCGTGGCGTGCGCCGCGAAGAAGAGCAGGCCGCCGGCGAGCACGGCCCAGCCGCCGCCGAGGATGAAGAGCGGCGCGCCAAGGCCGAGCACGCCGAGCGCGGCGACGACGGGTTGCCAGGTCGCGCCCGTCCGGTCGGCCGCGCGGCTGGCGACGCCCATGACCACGAGCGCGCCGAGCAGGACGGCGGCCAGGACCTCGTGGCGCAGCTCGGGCAGGAAGAACGCGACGGCCGTCATGCCGAGGTTCGCCGTGAAGCCCGCGAGGGCGAGGGCCAGCACCGGCAGGCTGACGCCGCTGGTCAGGGGGGCGGCGTGGATGGTCGGCTCCGGCAGCTTGCGCAAGGCGAGCGGCAGCGTCGCCAAGGCCCCGATCCCGGCCATCGCCCAGAACAGGCCGCGGAAGCCGATGGCGTCGGCGGCGACCGGGCCGAGGACGAAGCCGAGGAAGAAGCCGAGTCCGGCGGGCACGCCGATGAGCGCCATCGCGGACGTCCGTCGCTCGGCCGGCACGGTCTCGCCGACGGCGGCCATGGCGACCGAGGAGACGCCGCCGAGCCCTTGCAGCAGGCGGGCGGCGATGAGGGCCTCGATGGAGCCGGCGACGGCGGACCACGCGGAGCCGGCGACGAAGAGCAGGCTGCCGACCAAGAGGACGGGGCGGCGGCCGATGTGGTCGGACAGCCAGCCGTTGGCGAGCTGCGCGACGGCCATCGTGAGGCCGTAGGCGCCGAGCGCGATGCCGACGAGGAGGTCGGAGTGCGTGAGCGTTGCGCCGAAGTCGCGGAAGCCGGGCAGGACCAGCGAGAAGGCGAAGACGCGCGAGAAGACGAGGAACGCCGCGCCTGCCACGAGGCCGCGTTCCGCCTTCGTGAAGGAGACGCGGGCCATGCCCCGGCGTTCGGTCGCGGCGAGAAAAGGGTTGCCGCAACGCGTGGCATCGGGAGGAGCCCCACCGTTCGACTTATCAAGAGGCCCCTTGTCGGCGGCTTCCAGCCCTTGGGAGATTAGCCGAGACAGGTCTAAGGCAGCGGACTCTTAATCCGCCATTCACCGGTTCGAATCCGGTATCTCCCGCTGAAGCAGAGGACGAGGCCGTGAAGCCCGAGGACGGTTGCTTCAGCGGCTGGGCGTTGCGCGCAGGCGCGCGGCCGCCCAGTCCCAGGCAAGGTGTTGGCCGACGGCCGGGCTCCCTTGCACAACGGCCAAGAGCCTCCTGCGGTGTGGCTCGCGCATGAAGCTCCTCGTCGTGGCCGTGGCCATGCTGGTCTTGGCCGGCCTCGTGGCGCCCACCACCGGCCAGACGGCCACCATCTCCTCCGCCGTAGTGGCAACGAGCCCCGCCTTCGGCGCCAGCGGGGTCCCCGTGTTCTCGCCCTACCCGCTGCCGGAGGACCTGCCCGCCAACCTCGCGTCCGGCCCGCACGGCGCCGGCGAGCCGACGATCGGCATCCCGTGGAACACGGACCACCTCTTCTTTCAGGCGTTCTCCGACACCTACAAGGCGGTGTGGGACGACCGCGAGCACGTCGACGGCAAGGCGAAGGTCACCTGGACGCGCGTGTCGCCGCTCTTCACGCCCATCAACGTCGACCCCATCCTCATCGCGGACCCCATCTCGGGCCGCATCTTCGCCGGCGGCCTCGCAGGTCCGTGCAGCCTTCTCGGCATCTCCGACGACGACGGCTTGACGTGGGTGCCCGCCGGCAACGCCTGCAGCGGCGCGCAGTTCGACCACGAGTCCCTCGGCTCCGGCCGCTGGTCGACGACGTCGCCTGATTCCGCGGTGCGCGCCGCCGGCTACCCGCGGGCCACGTACTACTGCGCGCAGTTGGCTGCCACGTCGTGCGCGACATCCAACGACGGCGGCAAGGGCTGGTTGCCATTCACGGAGATGGTCGGCGGATGCGGCGGCCTGCACGGCCACATCGAGGTCAGCGAGGTCACCGGCACCGCCGCCATCCCCGACGCCAGCTGCGCCGCGGCCGAGAACGCCGTCGGGCCCGGCTCCGGGCGCATCGGCTTCGGCTACACGACGACGAACGGCGCCCTGTGGCTCAGCCGCGTCATGCCGGAATCCGAGACGGGCCGTGGGTTCGATCCCGCCGTCATGTTCAGCCGTGAGTCAGGCTGGCTCTGGCTCGGCCAGGCCGACGACAACGGCATCCACATCGCGCTCTCGAAGGACGAGGGCCAATCCTGGGAGACGCTGGGCGAGCGCGAGCCGGCGGGCGAGGCCTCGTCCTGGTTCGCGCTCAACGTCACCTACACGGACCCCGTCTCGGGCGAGCACCTGCGCTACGGCGCCTTCTCCGACATCGAGGCGGGCGACGACGACCGCGTCGCCTTCACCTACCTGGCGACGACGAACCAGACCAACGAACACCCGTTCGACGACTGCTCCGAGGAGTCCGATCCCAACGTCTGGCACTACTACCTCTCCCAGTCGTTCGACGCCGGCCAGAGCTGGACGACGACGCGCCTGTGGGAGGACCCCGTGCAGGTCGGCGCCATCTGGAACGGCGGCGGAGGCGACGCGTGCCGCAACCTGCTCGACTTCGCCGACATGCACATCGACTCCGCCGGCCGCATCCACGTCGGCTTCGCGGACGGCTGCACGAAGGACTGCGCCGACTCCTACTTCGCCTGGCGCAACGGCACGGGCGAGGCGCCGAAGGGCGAGGACTCGCGTGACGCCTGGGGCACGGTGCTTCGCCAGTCCACCGGCCGCGGCCTCTTCGCCAAGTACGACATCGCCGACGAGCTCATCGCCCCGACGCCGACATCTACGCAGGACTCGCAGCCGGGCAACGACGCGCCCGGCGTGCCCGCCGTCGCCCTGATTCTGGCGCTCGCCGTGGCCGTCGCGATCATTCGTCGCAGGAACTAGCGACCGACGACGACCAACCTGGCCACGGATTCCACGGATAGCACGGAAAGGGTTCCGTGGTCTCCGTGAAATCCGTGGCCCCGTCGTCGGGCAGGTGTCACTCTTCGGATTCGTCGTCCGACGAGACCTTGGGGCCGCCGTCGGTCTCGCCGTCGCCGCT
>JAXDQQ010000219.1:0-2552 GCA_034667805.1 Thermoplasmata archaeon
CTCCGCCTCCGACCTGCATGGCGCGCGGCCGTCGGTGGAGATCACGCGCTGCAACAGCCACCACAACACCCTGGGCTACTCGGGCACCGCGGGCAACTCGGTGTACGCGCACGACAACGACTTCCACCACAACGTCGCGGGCATCGCCACCGATTCGCTCTTCCCCAACCACCCGGGCCTGCCGCAGGACTCGGCGCGCTTCGTCAACAACCGCGTCTATTCGAACAACGAGAACTACTACGACAACTGGCTGGACGGCGGCCCCTGCTTCGAGCCACTGGCCAACCGCGGCATCGAGCTCGGCATCGTCTGCCCCGTCGTCCCGCTGCCCGTCGGCACGGGGATCATCATCGCCGGCGGCAACTCGAACCGCATCGCGGGCAACTGGATCTGGGACAACTGGCGCTACGGCACCATGCTCTTCGGCGTCCCGGCCGTCTTCCGCGGCGAGGACGGCGGCGTCGATGCCTTGTGCTTCATCGGCAGCCAGGACCCGGCATGCATCCAGCCCGACCCGGAGGACGCGGCGGGCGACGCGCAGATCCAGTTCGACACGTCCCATGACAACTGGTACCTCGCCAACCAGATGGGCCTCACTCCGGAGGGAGCCGAGATGCCCAACGGAATGGACCACTGGTGGGACGAGGGCGGAACGGGCAACTGCTGGCTCGGCAACGTCTACGCCGGCGGCGCGGCCCGCGGCAGCGAGCCGAACCCGATGCTCCTTCCCGTCTGCGGCCAAGGCGTCGGCGTGTGGCACCCGCCGAACCCGCGCCTCGCGACCATCGTGCCGTGCAACGACTTCAGCGTCCCGGAGAACCCGCACCCGGCGGGCTGTCCGTGGATGGACGACCCGAGTCCCCCGTAGGATGGACTCGGGTCGCTAGCCGAGGCGAAGCGTAGCGAGCCGAGGCGTCTGGACCCTTCCCGTAGATGGGTCCGGGTCGCTAACGCCGGCGCACAAGCAACGCCAAGGCGAACGCCGAAGCCAGCAAGGCGAGGCCGACGCCCGGGCTTCCCTTCGCCGCGTCGCCGCCGGCGGGCTCGCTCTCGGGGGGGCAGGCGTCCACCGGCCACGCCGCGTCCATCGAGGCGAAGCCGCGGGGGGCGACGTCGGAGCGTTCGAATCCGCCCGCGCCGAGGACGCCGGACTCGACGACCGCGAAGGCGCACGTGCCCGTCGCCTCGTCCGGACGCTCGAACACGATGCTGGCCAGCGTGCCGTTCCATGACGACGAGAGGACCCTGACGTCACGAGGCGTCCCATGCGCCGCGAAGGCCCGCGACTCGTTGGCCAGCGTGAACTGGTACCACTCGACGGGCTCCGCGGACCCTGGCTCGCCGACCACGAACACGCCCCGCACCGCGGCGCCAGCCGGGGTCTCGCCGCCGGCGAACGTGACGTAGACGCTGACGTTGCCTCCGAGCATCGTCCACGCCACCTGGGTGACGTCGAGGGTGTCCACGTCGCTGGCCGCGTCGGAGGCGGTGTGGACGCCGACCTTGGCGTCCGCGCCGGCCGCAAAGGCCAGGAGCAAAGAGGCCGCCAACGCGAGACGCATGGCGGGCCATCCCAGGCGAGGCTCAAAGCGGTTTCCCGTCGGACCCCACCGGACCAAGCGCCATGGTCAAGAGGCGGCCCAGGCCTGCCCGCGGCGATGCTGGTCGCGGCGGGTCTCGGGAAGCGCTACGGGGCCGTCGTCGCGGTCGACGGCGTCGACTTCACCGTGCCCGCCGGCCGCATCGTCGGGCTCGTGGGCAACAACGGGGCTGGCAAGACGACGACGCTCAAGATGCTCTGCGGCGTGCTCGAGCCGACCTCCGGTTCCGCCACCGTCGCTGGACGGTCCACCTTGGAGGCCGAGGCGCGCCGCGCCATCGGGTTCCTCCCCGAGGATTCGCCGCTCTACGACGACCAGACGCCGCTGCAGTACCTTGCCTTCTTCGGGCGGCTCTACGGCTTGGGCAAGAAGGACGCGGAGGAACGCGCCCACCTGCTGCTCAAGGAGCTGCGCCTCGACGACCCGTACTGGCGGCGCCCCATCGGCCAACTCTCCAAAGGCTCGGCGCGCAAGGTCGCCATCGCCCGCGCCCTCCTGCACGACCCCGCCGTCCTCGTCCTCGACGAGCCCGCCTCCGGCCTCGACCCCGCCACGCGCCGCGAGCTCGACCTCGTGCTGTCCGACCTGCGCAAGCAAGGCAAGGCCATCCTCCTCTCGGCGCACAACCTGAAGCAGGTCGAGGAGCTGTGCGACGACATCGTCCTGCTGCACGCCGGCCGCGTCGCCGGGCGCGGCAGCCTCGCGAGCCTGCGCAAGCAGATGGGCGAGCCGCACTACCGCCTGCACGCCAGCCACGCCTTCCCCGGCTCGGCGGCTCGCGGCTCGATCCACGTCGGCGAGTTCTCCCGCCTGGCCGACGTCGAGCGCGCCATGGAATCCGTGCGCGCCGCCGGCGGCTCGGTGCTCGCCCTCGAGTCGCTGCCGCCGAGCCTCGACGACATCCTTCGCAAGGTGACGAGCGGAGAATCCGTTTGAGCGACCATGGCCACT
>JAXDQQ010000220.1:0-5933 GCA_034667805.1 Thermoplasmata archaeon
TGGGCGATGCACGGGGACGGCGGCGTCACCGCGGCCACCGGGGCCATCCTGGTCGCCACCACCCCGCTGTTCACGCTGCTGATCTCCGTCGCCACCGGCAAGGAGCGACCGACGCCGTTGGCCTGGCTTGGCTCCGCCGTGGCCTTCATCGGGGTCGCCATCGTGGTGTTCCTCGGCAAGGGCCACGTCGAGCTGACGCTCGCGTTCCGGGCCCTGGTCGGCCTCATCGCGCCGTTGTCGTGGGCGGTCTACTCCGTCTACACGCGGCCGTTCATCCACAAGTACGGCGGCCTCTTCACGACGGGCGCTACCTTGAGCGTCGGCGTCTTCGCCTTGCTCCCGCTGGGGATCTGGTACGGCGTCGAGCCCTTGCGCGAGATGCACGCCATCCACTGGTTCTGGCTCGCCTGGCTCTCCCTCCTCTCGACGATCCTGGGCTACGCGATGTGGAACCAGGCCCTCAAGCACCGCACGGCGAGCCAGGTCTCGGTGTACGTCTACTTCAATCCGGTCGTGGCGGCCCTCGTCGGCGTCCTGTTCCTGCGCGAGCACCTGACCGGCTGGTTCCTCGCCGGCGCCGCCCTCGTGATGGCCGGCGTCGTCCTGGTGAACCAGGCGCGCGTCCGCGCCGCCAACCTCGCCGCGTCCCAGGCAACCGCCGTCAAACCCTGACGACGACGGAGCCACGGATTTCACGGATTCCACGGAACATCTGGTCCGCGTCCTCCGTGCAATCCGTGGCCCGGTGGTCGTCGGCGGCCGTTGGCAAGGCTTAACGGCGCGCCTCTGGTCGGCTCGGGCGTGGCTGTGGTCGAACTGGCGGACGTCCAGAAGGCGTGGGACGTCGTGCGCGGCCAGGTCCGCCACACGCCCGTGAAGCGCTCCAGCAGCCTGTCGGCCATCACCGGCGGCGACTTCCACCTCAAGCTGGAGAACTTCCAGCGCACGGGCTCGTTCAAGGTCCGCGGCGCGCTCAACAAGGTCCACGCCCTCACCGCCGCCGAGCGCAAGGCCGGCGTCGTGGCCGCGTCCGCCGGCAACCACGCGCAAGGCGTCGCCTACGCCGCGTCGCAGGCCGGCGTCGCCTCGACCATCTTCATGCCCGAGGACGCCACCCTGGCCAAGGTCGTCGCCACGAAGGGCTACGGCGCCGAGGTCAAGCTCGTCGGCAAGGACTACCAGGAAGCCTACGAGGCGGCCGTCGCGCACCAGCGGCGCAGCGGGGCGACGTTCGTGCACGCGTTCGAGGACCCGCTGGTCATGGCGGGGCAGGGGACGCTCGGCCTCGAGATCCTCAAGGACCTGCCCGAGCTCGACACCGTCCTCGTGCCCATCGGCGGCGGCGGGCTCATCGCCGGCGTTGCCACGGCCCTCAAGGGCCTCAAGCCGGACATCGAGGTCATCGGCGTGCAGGCGGAAGGGGCAAGCACCATCGCGCCCAGCCTGCAGAAAGGCGCGCCCATCCAACTGGAGTCCGTCAACACCATGGCGGACGGCATCGCCGTGCGCAAGGCCAGCGAGATGACGTTCGACGTCATCAAGCGCCGCGTCGACTCCGTCGTGACCGTCAGCGAACCGGAGATCGCGGCCGCCATCCTGTTCCTCCTCGAGCGCAGCAAATCCGTCGTCGAGGGCGCCGGCGCCGTCACCCTGGCGGCCGCCATGCACGGGCGCGTCAAGCTCGATGGCAAGAAGGCGTGCGCCGTCATCTCCGGCGGCAACATCGACATGACCCTGGTGTCGCGCATCATCCAGAAGGGCCTCGTCAAGGAGGGCCGCATCGCGGTCTTCCAGACCATCATCTCGGACAAGCCGGGCAGCCTCGCCTCCTTCCTGCAGGTCTTGGCGCGCAACAAGGCGTCCGTCATCGACCTCCACCACGACCGCGACCGCTTGGACCTGGCGCTCAACCGGACGGCCGTCGAGGTGCACGTCGAGACGCGCGGGCCGTCGCACATCGAGGAAGTGCAGAAGGCTCTCGCCGCTGCCGGCTACGAAGCGAAGCTGGGGAAAGCTTAGGTCAGCCGCGGCGGAGGGCGGCCGCCAGGTCCCAGGCCGGGCGCAGCCGAGGATAGCGTCCCATCGCCGAGGCGACGGCGCCCCAGGCCATCTGCACGAAGGCCGCGATGAGGACGAGCCCGAACAAGAACCCGGCTGCGTCACGGAACCCCTTCGCGTCGACGGCGAGGATCAAGATGGCGAAAAGCGACATCGACAGCCAAAGCCCGCCGACGAGAAGGCCGCCCTGCCAGGCGTGGTAGCGCGCCAGCCGGTCCCCCGGGTGCACCAGGACCGGGATGAACGCCAGCCCCGGGATGGGGATGTAGCTGAGCCAGGCGATGCCGCGGCCGTCCACGCCGGGCCAGCCGCCGGCGCCGACTTGGGCCTGCCGGTCCAGCGGGTCGCGAAGGCGCAGCCCCTCGGGCCGAAGGCTTATCGGCCTTCCTCCAGTGCCGCGCGCCATGGACAAGAAGGCTCTCGAGACGACGGCGAAGGCCCTGGTGGCCGCGGGCAAGGGCATCCTGGCGGCCGACGAGTCGACCTCCACGATCGGGAAGCGCTTCAAGGACATCGGCGTCGAGTCCACGGAGACGACGCGGCGCGACTACCGCCACCTCCTCTTCACGGCTCCCGAGGTCTCGAAATCCATCTCCGGCGTCATCCTCTACGACGAGACGCTGCGCCAGAAGGCTCCCGACGGCAAGCGCCTGGCCGACATCCTGGCCAAGCAGGGCATCATCCCCGGCATCAAGGTCGACACCGGCGCGAAGGACCTCGCCGGTCATCCCGGAGAGAAGGTCACCGAGGGCCTCGACGGCCTGCGCGAGCGGCTGGCCGAGTACCACAAGCTGGGCGCCCGCTTCGCCAAGTGGCGCGCCGTCATCACCATCGCCCGCAACCCGACGGGCCCGCCCAATCCAACCTACGCCTGCCTGTCCGTCAACGCGCACGCCCTCGGCCGCTACGCCGCGCTCTGCCAGGAGGCCGGCATCGTTCCCATCGTGGAGCCGGAGGTCCTCATGGACGGCGACCACGACATCGACACCTGCGACCGCGTCACGCGCTGGGCGTGGGGCACCCTGTTCGAGCAGCTCATGGTCCAAGGCGTCCACCTGCCCGGCATCCTGCTCAAGCCCAGCATGATCATCTCCGGCAAGGACGCCAAGTCACGCGCCAAGCCTGAGGAGGTCGCGCGCCGCACCGTCGCGGGCCTGCGCGACTGCATCCCGCCCGCCGTGCCGGGCATCGTGTTCCTCTCCGGCGGCCAGACGCCCGAGGAAGCGACCGAGCACCTGCGCCTGATGAACGCCCTCGGGCCGCACCCTTGGACGCTGAGCTTCAGCTACGGCCGCGCCCTGCAGGAGCCGGCCTTGAAGGCGTGGGGCGGCAAGGCGGCCAACGCCAAGAAGGCCCAGGAAGCCTTCCGCGTCGTGGCTCGCGCCAACTCGGCGGCGGCCCTGGGGAAGAAAGTCGTCGAAGCCAAGGCGAAGTAGCCGACGACGCGGCGCAGTTTCCTGCTTTCACGGCAAGGCAACGCCGTCCTCCGCCGACACCAAGGGTTGTGTCCACACCAAAGCGCAGGATCGGCGCGCGAAACGCGCCAGGCGGCGCTCCGCGCCGCCCTCGTCTACATCCTTGAGGGCCAAGTCGGTGAAGCCGATGGCGCCCACGACGACGCCGACGGCGGAAAGAGGTTCAACGGCGCGCGGGGAACCGAACGGGTCCTCTCGAATCTGGTCGGGGAACCAACCTCCTCTGCGCAACCCCTTAACTCCGCCATCCTTCCGCCGCCTGTGTCCTCCGGCTGGCAGTCCGGCTCCGCTCCCGCTCCGGGCAGCACGCGCATCGTCGCCGTCCTTAATGGCGGCGGCCCCGCCCCCGGCCTCAACGGCGTCATCAACGCCGTGACCCTCGCCGCCCGCGCCCGCGGCTGGACCGTCCTCGGCGTCCCCAAAGGCTACTCGCAGCTCATGAAGGGCGACTTGTCGCAGGTGAAGGAGCTCACGGAGGCCGACGTCGCCGGAATCGAGACGCAGGGCGGCAGCATCCTCTACACCTCGCGCGCCAACCCGACGAAGAAGCCGGAGGACATGGCCAAGGTCGTCGAGTCGCTCGCCAAGCTCGGCGTCACCGACCTGGTGACCATCGGCGGCGACGACACCGCCACGTCCGGCATGAAGGCCGCCCAGGCCGCCGGCGGCAAGATCCGCGTCGCGCACGTGCCCAAAACCATCGACAACGACCTTCCGCTTCCGGCCGAGGCGCCGACGTTCGGCTTCGAGACCGCCAAGCAGCTCGGCGCCCAGCTCTGCCGCAACCTGCGCGTCGACGCCAAGACCACGGGCCGCTGGTACCTCGTCTCCGCCATGGGCCGCAGCGCCGGCCACCTCGCCGTCTCCATGTGCATCGGCTCCGGCTCGGACCTCGTGGTCATCCCCGAGGAGTTCCCCGCCGGCTCCATCAAGCTCGCCGCCATCGCCGACCTGGTCGAGGCCAGCCTCGTCAAGCGCAAGGCCGCCGGCCTCGACTGGGGTCTCGTTGTCCTCGCCGAGGGCCTCCTCGACCGGCTGGAGCCCGCCGAGCTGAAGGCGTCCGTCGGCACCCTCGAACTGGACGAGCACGGCAACCCCCGCATGAGCGAGGTGGACCTTGGCCGCGTCGTGCGCGACGTCCTCAACGCCCGCTTCAAGGCGCGCGGCCTCGACGTCGGCTTCATCACGAAGATCATCGGCTACGAGCTGCGCTGCGCCGACCCCTGCGCCTTCGACGTGCAGTACACTCGCACCCTCGGCTCTGGCGCAGTCGAATTCCTCGCCACTGGCAAGGGTGACGCGCTCATCGCCCTCGTCGATGGCAAGACCGTTCCGCTGCGCTTCGAGGACCTGCGCGACCCGAAGACCGGCAAGGTCGCCATCCGCCGTGTCGACGTGCAGGGCGCGCTGTGGCGCAACGCCCTGCCGCTGCAGGCGCGCATCCAACCCGCGGACGTCCAAGGCGACGGGTTGGCCCGCCTCGCCAAGGCCGGCAAGCTGTCGGCGGTCCAGGCGAAGGCGCTCTTCGCCCCACTTGCGCGCTGACCTGTCCGGGTCGGCGCCCACGACCCCGTCGTTCGTCCCTGGCAACGAGGCTTGCACCAACCTCCGCTTGCCACAAGCACAGGCCTTTCCACCGAGCGCGGGGTTGCTTGGGCTGTTTCCTGAGGGAACCCGCCATGGAGATCAAGGACATCATGCGCAAGCCTGTCACCGTCGATACGGAAACCACCCTGGACGAAGTCGCCAGGAGGATGGTCGACCAAGAGGTCGGCTGCGTCGTGGTGGTCAACCAACGAGGGATGGCCCAAGGCGTCCTGACGGTGCGCGACTTCGTCCCGCACGACCCGGCGAACCCGTTCAACCCCGATCTGGCCCACCGCGTCTTCGGCAAGTCCATCCTCAAGCATGGGCTCGAGACGCTCTACCGCGAGGCGCGAATCCTCACGGCGGGCAAGATGATGCGCCCGCTCAACCTCGTGCTCGCGGAGGACGACCCCGTCGAACGCGGCGTCGACATCATGCTGCGCCACGACATCACCCACGTCCCCGTGCTGCGCGGCCACAAGGCCGTCGGCTCCGTCTCGCGCCACGACCTGCTCAAGGTGGTCTTGGCCGTCGCGCGGCCGCAAGAAGCCCTCGCTGCCTGACGCGCCTTACCTACGCAGTGATTGGACGGATCCCACGAAGCGGCGGCCTTGGCACGGCCATTTTGCGCAATTCGTGGGATCCCCGTTTGGCCGGGACGTCTCTGGCGGTTAGACCACTTGCCTCGCGTATGTCCCGATGAGGGTCGTCCGCGCCAAGACGTGGCCCGCCATCCAAGCCTCCAGCTCGGCGGCCGTGGAGTTGTCCGGCAGCGACGGACGCGCGTCCAACGCGTAGGCCGTGAGGTTGTAG
>JAXDQQ010000221.1:0-6516 GCA_034667805.1 Thermoplasmata archaeon
GCCCTCGCATTCGACGCGGTACATGCCGGGCTTGCCGCCGTCGACCAGGAGGAAGACGTTGGTGGACGTGCGTTTGACCCGCACCTTCGGCACGTTGCCTGCGCCACCGCGGTGCTCGCGCCCGCCGTGGCCGCCGTCGCGGCTGCCGTCCCACCCGCCCTGGTGGCGATCGTCGTCGTCGCCGCGGTCGCGGCGCGGCGGCGGCCCGCGCAGGGGCTGGACGCTGAGGTGCAGCCCGAGCTTGCGCTCCAGGCTCTGCACGGTGCGGCCGCCCTTGCCGATGAGTTGCGCCACCTCGGTCTCGTCGACGGAGACCAGCGCCTTGCGGCCGCGGACCTGGATGTCCATCGGGCCCTGCACGTACTTGCGCAGGACGCGCTCGACCTCGCGGGTCATGAGCTTGTCCTCGGGGGCGGCCGAGCCCTGGTCGAGCGGCATGACGACGACCTGCTCGCCGTACGTGTACAGCTCGAACAGGGGACGGCCGGTGAGGACGTCCTTGACCTCGACGACGGGGCGGGCGAGGTCGGCATCGGTCATGCCGAAGGGCACCTTGACGGTGAAGGTGAGCTCGATGACGGAGGCGATCTTGCCGGCGTCGACGAAGAGGACGGTGTCGACGACCTGCGGGATCATGCCGAGCTCGACGCGGCCGATGAGGCGCTGCACGGCGTCGATGGCGCGGTTGGCGTGCGTGACGCCGATGAGGCCGACGCCGGCCAGGCGCATGTCGGCGAAGACCTTGAAGTCCTCCGTGGTGCGCACTTCGTCGTAGAGCACGTGGTCGGGGCGGACGAGGAGGATGACGTCGCCGGTCCACTTCATGTCGCGGTCGAGGGCGCCGTACTGGGTGACCTCCTTGGGGACCTGCAGGTCGCGCGGCTGCTCCATCGTCTTGACGACGCGGTTCAGTCCGTGCAGGTGCTCGGCGACGGCGGCGACGAAGGTGGACTTGCCCGACCCGGGGGGGCCGGCGACGAAGCAGCCACGGGCCTTGCCCTCGAGGCGCTCGAGGATCTCCGTGGGCAGCTCGTAGTCGTCGATGTGCTTCTTCGTGATGGGGCGGACCGCCGTCATCTCGAGGCCGTCGGAGAACGGCGGGCTCGCGATGGTGATGCGCATCGGGCCGAGCTGGATGACCGTGCAGCCCTTCTTCTCCATCTCGATGAAGGAGTTGTAGTCGCGCTTGGCGAACTCGATGCATTCGCGGACGATGGCGCGCAGGTCCTGGTGTTTCATCTCGCGCGACGTCGGCTTGTGGGCCTCGTACGCGACGGCGCCTGGCTGGCCACGCTTGACCATCGGGATGCAGTCGGACTTGAGGTGGACCGACATCGTCTGCGGGTCGAAGAACTGCCACAGCTCGAGCCGCGTCAGGTCGACGTCGTGGATGATGGGCCGGATGTAGTGGTGCCGGATGCCCTGGGCGGCCGCGGCGTGTGCCGACACGCGGTCGGAGGTGACGTAGATGCCGCCCAGTTCGACGGCGGTGTCGCGGATCAGCGCGTCGATGGCGCCGGTCTTGGCGCGCTCGATCTCGTCGGAGCCGGGGCGGCGGCCGACGAACTCGACGGTGACCTTGCCCTCCTCGGCCAGGCGCTGCAGCGCGGCCAGCTCGTCGAGGCCCGAGATGCCGGTCTCGGCGCCGCGGTTCGCCTGCGCCTCCAGCTCGGCGAAGGCCGCCTGAGGGATCGCGACGCGGGCGTTGGGGAAGTCTCCCTGCTGCAGCAGTTCCGTGATGCGCCCGTCGATGAGGACGGACGTGTCGGGAACCAGGGTCTCAGGCACGGTGGCGAAGAGCATCCTTCCCGGGATAAGGGTAGAGATTGCCCCAGGGTCGGCTTCCTGTGCGCGGCGGGCTCACTTCGTGGGCGTCGGCGAGGCCTGCGCGGCCTTTGTGGCGCGCGCCTTCGAGTAGAGGACCAACGCCACGGCGCCGACGATCAAGGCGGTGGCCAGCAGGCTGCGCGTGCCCAGCGGTTCATGCAGGAACAAGGCGCCGACGACGACGGCGATGATGGGGTTCACGAACGCGTACGTCCCGACCATCGCCGAGGGCCGGACCGTGAGCAGCCACGAGTAGGCGGTGAAGGCGACGATGGAACCGAACGTGATGAGGTAGAACCACGCGAGGAGGCTCAGCATGGACGCGTTCTCGAGGTGCAGCCCCGACCATTCGCCGCGGATGGCGCTGGCCACGCACAGCAGGATGCCGCCTGCCATCATCTGCAGGGACACGGAGCGCAGGATGGGGAGCTTGATGCCGCCGCGCCGTGACAGGATGGAGCCGATGGCCCAGCAGAGGGTCCCGAACAGCAGGGCCGCGACGTAGAGCAGGTCGACGTGCCCGCCCTTCCAGCCGCCGTCCTCGCCGGCCAGGAGCGCGACGCCGCCGAAGCCGATGAGGATGCCGAGCGTCGGCAGCAGCTGCGGCCGGCCTCCGCCGGTGACCCATTCGACCAGGACCATCCACAACGGAACGACGGTGATGAGAAGCGCCGTGACGCCCGTCGGCATCTTGTTCTCGACGACGGCGACGATGCCGTTGCCGGCCAGCATCAAAAGGCCGCCGAGGATGAACGCCCAGAGCCAGTCGCGCCGGGTCGGGCTGATGCGCCAGCTGCCGGGGGCCAGCATCCACAGCGCGGCGCCCGCGACGATGTAGCGCGTGCCGACCATCAGCAGCGACGGGATGGTCTCGATGGCGTACGCGATGGCGAGGTAGGTCGTGCCCCAGATCACGTACACGGCGGCGAAGGCGAGCCAGACCCGGCTGCGCGGAGGTGCCTCCGGCGGTCCCATCAAGGCGCTCGACGCCGGCGCGCCATTTCAGGGACGCGTTGCACAGGTGCGGTCCTGCCGGTTTCGGGGGGCCTGGGATTGAGCAGATCCACTAGGCAACTTTTCCTGATGCGACGGTTTCGCATTCAGCCGATTCTGAATCAGCTCAATTTATGGACCGGCCGCATCGGTCGATGTTCCCAAGGCATCTGCTGAATCTCAGGTCCCCCACACTGGGAGGCTCATTCATCCGATGACGACCATGCCGGAACGCCGAGCGCGTCAAGCCACTGCTGCACGGCCTGGCGTTGCGGCCCCTTCAGGGCTTTCTTGTGGATGTGCACGCCGGCGCAGCCCGGTGTTGCCTTGATGGCGCGTCCGAGGGCCTCGGGCCCGGCGGCCTCGTCGACGAAGTGGCTCGGAAGGAAATGCCCGAAGTCCGCCTTGCCGGCGAGGGCGACGTCGGTCGCGCGAGGGACGTAGTGGCCGCCACCCACGCCGACGATGACGGGGCCCTGGGTCTTCCCATCGCCTGCCAGCACGTCGTTGATGGCGCGAGCCACGACCTCGCCCGACTTGCGGTCGGTGTACCATTGCATGTCGGAACCGATCTCGACCCACAAGGTCGGGATGGTCATCGTGGGTCCGTGGTGCGTGGACTCATAGGTGACAGAGTGCGGCAACCCGGCGTCCTTGGCGTGGTGCTTGAGCCGGCGGAGGAGGGCACCCATGTCGCGCGGGCTGCACGGGGAGAGCTCGTTGGGCTTGCCGCCGAACTGCGCCTCGGTGTGGTTGCCGATGGGATGCACGGTGAGGCTCGGGTGGCCCGACTTTGCCGCGTGCTTGCTGAGGAACCAGACGTCCATCACGGGCCAGCCGGTGGCCTTGAGGTCGTTGTCCAAGGCCTCGTCGTGGATGCTTGGGCCGGCGACTTCGACGAGGATGGTCTCGCTGCGGGCCCACACCGGCGCGTCGCGGAACGTCTTGCCGGTCTCCTCGAAGGTGCCAGATTCCAGAAGGCGGTCGCGGATGTTCATCGACGCGGGGTCGATGCGGCTCGCGACGAGGACACGCACGCGACCCCCAGCCGGAACTGGGATTTCACGGATCCCCACGAAACCGACATGAGAGGTTCGTTCCGATTCGTGCAATCCCTGTTTGGGCGGAGTCGTCAAGCCAGCCGACGGAGCACGGTCCGTTTCAGGACCCGCCAACCCACGAACACCGCCACGGCCACGACGCCGGCGGCGATGAGCGACGTCGTCTTCGTCCGCCCCAGGGGCATCTTCTTGCCGGGCTTCGTCCCGGTGATGGGAAGGAACGTCTCGGACACGCGCTCCGTCGGGAGGCTGTGCTTGCCCAGGATGTCCTTGACCTCGACGTGCGCGCTGCGCCGGTGGCTCCACAGGTGCTGGATGTAGCGGTTGGAGAGCTCGACCTCGGTCTCGAGGCGGCCATCCTTGAACGCCCTCACGTGGATCTGCATGTCGTCCGGCTCCTGCCGCACGACGCCCCACACCATCCCGGGCTTGCGGGCCTGGCGCAACGGGTCGCGCTTGAACCCCTCGGCCAGCAGGATGGCCTTCGCGGCCCGCAGCCAGATCAGGGTGTCGAGCGGCACGCCGGCGGTGTCGTCCTTGCGGTCCGGCGTCTCGCCCGGCCCCGCGGGAGGCACGTCCTCGGGCCGGACATCGCCGAGAGGGATGGGGTGGTCGAACGTCGGCTTGCCGAGCTCCTCCGGCAGCGGACCGTCCGGCTTCTCGCCCCGCTTCATCGCCTACCGATGGGCCTCTCCGACTTGACGGTTCCGCCGAGGGACCATCGCCCTCTTTTGGGGTAAGCGGCGTGCCCTCGTCGTGCCCCGCAAGGCCCCCGCGACCTCCGGCAAAGGCAAGCCGAAGGCGGCGGCCACCACGCCCACCACGCCGTGCCCGCGCTGCGCCGCTGCGGTGCCGGTGCGCGGCGAGCGTGGCGCATGCCCGTCGTGCGGCCTCGCCGTGCGCTTCGTCGATGCGGTGGAACGGCCCTGCTCGGTGTGCGGCAAGCAGGTCGCCTTCCCGCCCGGCCAGGACGCGGCGCAGTGCGGGGCCTGTGGGGCGTGGCAGGCCGCCGACCCGTCGCGCCCGCTGGAGGCCCGGGCGGCCTGCCCGCGCTGCGGGCGCGACGTCGTGGTGCCCGTGGACACGAGGAGCGCGCCCTGCCCGCGCTGCGGGGCCATGCTGGCGCTCGGGCTCCCCATGAAATCGCGTTAGTCTTGCAGAACAAAGTGCGCGACACCCTTTAAGTCCGCCAAGATTGCTGGGACACCATGGCCAAGCGGAAGGGCAAGGGGCCGCAAGAGCAGTCGCTCGTCACCGACACCGTCATCGAGCGGGAGGGCGACGAGACCCACATCCACCGCACCGTCCGCGAATGGCACCAGCACGCCCCGGAACGCCTGATGGAGATCGAGGCCATCATCGACTCTTGGGGACGCCAGTCCGCCGGCTCCTACGCCGCCCCCGTCCGCGCCATCGACTACTCCGAGCTGGAGGAGCGCGTCGACAAGCTCACCAAGCGCGTCAAGGCGTCGCGCAAGGTCGTCGTGCAGGAGACCGTCACGGATTGGGTCGAACGTCCGGTCGCCGAGACCGAGTCCGAGCCGGAGCCGGCCACGGCCACGGAGATCGCCGTCGAGGAGACGGTCGCCGTCCACGAGGAGGTCACGCGCCCGGCCCGCCCGCGACGCCACTTCCTCGGGTTCTTCGGCAAGAAATCGCCGCGCGCCGCCAAGCCGAAGAAGGCGAAGGCGAAGAAGGGCAAGCCCGCCGACACGTCGGACCCTGACTACCAGCCGCAATGCGCCGCCTTGACCGAGGACGGCTCCCAATGCCGCAACTCCGCCCGCGGCGTCTCGCGCTACTGCTCCAGCCACAAGGGCTACCAGCCGCCGACCGCGAAGGGCCTGGCCCAGCGCATCGAGGGCGAGGCCTGGGACCCGCGCGACGACGTGACGGACCACCAGAGCGTCCGCGGCGCCGATACCCGCCCCGTCGTCCGCAAGGCGAAGGACACCCGCATCAAGGTCCGCAAGGCTCCGAAGAAGAAATCCGGTCGAAAGAAGCGCTGACGTCGGAGATCCTCGCTCCCGGCTCCAACGCCCCCTCTCCTCAACCTTCTTAGGGCAGATGCCGTCGGCACGGATGTGCTGGAGGTCGATTCCTTCGACGGACGGGCGCGGACGGCCCGCTGGACCCCCAGCCCCGGCCAGACCGTGGCGGCCCCCGGCCTCCTGTTCCCGGAGACCTCGTTCGCCACGCCTCCTGCGTGGGTCGAAGCCGTCATCACGGCCAAGCCGACCGGCCGCAAGGACAAGGTCGAGCTCGTCTCGGGCGGGACCTGGTTCTACCCCCGCGACCTTCCCGACGGCGCCATCGGCATCCCCCCCGTGCAGCCCGCCGCGTCGACGAAGGTCCAGCTCATCCCCGTAGGCGACGAGGTCGCCGCCTTCCACGACGCCGTCGGCTGGGCATCCAACCCCAAGTCGCTCGTCCCGGCGCTCATCGAGGCTCGCCGCCTCGCGACGCCCGGCCGCCTGCTGTGGGCGCCCGGCCTCGGCACGCCCGCCGACTACGCGCTATGGGCCTATCTCGGCGTCGACCTGTTCGACGCCAGCCCGCTCCTCCTCGCCGCCGTGCGCGGCCAAGCCCTGACGACCGATGGCGTGCTGTCGGCCGAGGACGCCGGCCGCCTGCT